>JBHJNX010000216.1:0-27919 GCA_050330335.1 Pleurocapsa sp.
TAAACTATGTACGGAAACCTCAAGAGACAGCCCCTGGAGAATCTTGGTTTTGAACATACTTTTTTAACACATCTATCGTAACTCCTCCGCAGCTTGCAACGAAATATGCACCTGTCCAAAAAACTCTTTTGCTGTAGAACTTAGAAACTCTTGATTCAAACTTACGCCACATTGTCTTTGATGATGTGGCTTTTAAATTAGATATCAAACTGCTCAATAGTTTGCGCCGATATTTAGTCACCAGTACGATGTGAACGGTTTGATTGGTGGGAATATAATCGCTCTTATCTTGTCATCCCCCAAGGAGAATATTGTCTTAGATGGTGTTAAGCGAGTTAAATTGGCTTTTGAGCGGTTTTTAGCTGGAGACTCAAAAGGAAGTAAAAGCGGTCGTCCTAGATTCAAAAATAAATCTAGATATCGCACTTTTACATTTCCTAGTGTTCCAGACGAAAATCTAGTAGGAAGTGCAATTAAACTTCCCAAGTTGGGAGTTTTAAAGTTCATTAAATCTAGAAATATTGCTTCTGGATTTAAACTTAAAACTGTTTCGATAACCAGGAAAGCTGATGGCTACTTTGTCAGTTTTTCAGTAGAAGATAAATCTGTACCCGAAATAGAAATAAATATAGTACCAACTGAGTTTAACACCATTGGAATTGATGTTGGACTAGAAAAACTGTATGTAGATTCAAACAACAACCAAGCTTTGCCCGAAAAGCACCTAAGACAAGCTGAATTTAAACTAGCTAAACTGCAAAGAAAACTAGAAGATAAAAATCGTAACAGCAAGGCGAAAAGACTCATAGGAAAAGCTATCTCTAGACTTCATCAGAAAATAGCTAGACAAAGAAAACATTGGCACTATAGCGAGGCTCATAAATTAATTAGAAGCTGCAATGTTTTAGCTATCGAAGACTTAAAAATTCGCAATATGAAGCGAAGAAATAAGCCTAAGAAGGTTGATGGTGTTTTTGTCAAGAATGGACAAGCAGCCTCCGCAGGAATGAACAAATCTTGGAGTGATAACGGAGTGGGTAATTTTCTAGAGATACTATCTCAGATTGCTCAAAAATACGGCACTAGAATAATTAAAGTCAATCCCAGAGGAACTTCGCAGTATTGTAGTCAATGTCTAAACAAAGTAAGCAAAACTCTCGAAGACCGTTGGCACAATTGCGATAACAATACCTGTAAATTAAGTTGTGACAGAGACTATAATAGCGCGATGCTAATTAAAAAACTGGCGGTGGGCAGTCGTCAGTCTAAAACGCTCCCTTCTCTTAAGAGTTTAATGAGTTGAGGAGAATCTCTCACGTCCCGTGAGAGATTATGTCAATACTAGCAAAGTTCATAACTCAAATAGGACTGCTGTAGTAGGCATTGTTAATAATTTACAAATATATACAAAAAAACATTTTTCTGGCTTAAACCAGAAGATTAATCCTTTTCAAGTTCAATCTTGTAAGTTTTGGCAGTAGTACTTAACACATATCTGATCATTTTTCAATGATCGCAATAGCCGACAGAGGGGGAATAATAAATATTAATCACAAAAACATACTAGCTCCCACACTTGAGAAAAACCGATATGTGGCAACCACTCACTAGCAAAACTGTCCTAGCAATTAGTATTGGACTTGTATCAACTGTAATTTTGGGTTCAACTGCACATTTTGTCAAGGGCGATCGAGAAAATTCTCTGCAAGATTTAGCTAAAGTTAAGCAGCAAGCAATTTTGACATCATTTACTATAGAAGACTCTTTAGGATTAGATAATTCTTTAGATAGTAGTCGCAGCAATTTTTTATTAGCATCAAATTTAATCGAACAAAATCGAGGACAAGAGGCATTAGAAGCATTAGAGGGTTTAGAAGCCAAATATCCCCCTCTTGCGCCCTACGTTTTACTCAAACAAGGACGGGCTTATCAACTAGCAGGTAAAACCCAAGATGCAGATAAATCTTGGCAGGTATTGTTTAACCAATATCCTAATTCACCAGCTAGGGTAGAAGCTCTATATCAATTGGGGAAATCCAATCCTGCCTATTGGCAAGAGGCTATAGCTAAATTTCCAGCCCATCCCCGCACTCAGGAAATTATTCGCCAATTACTTCAAAAAAATCCTCATCAACCGCAACTGATGGCAATTTTAGTAAAGTATAGCCCCGATGACCCTGGTGTAGATGCCATGAGAGATAGCCTGGTTGCCGAATATGCCAGTCAACTCACTCCCCAAGATTGGCAAGCGATCGCCGAAAGTTATTGGTTAAAGTGGGATTACGGTAAGGCAGGACAAGCCTATGCCAAAGCTCCTCCTACACCGCGTAATCTCTACAGGGCAGGTCGGGGTTATCATTTGGGTAATAGTAAAACTACCGCCAAGCAATTTTATACGCAGCTAATACAAAAGTATCCTAGTGCAGAAGAAACGGGTTTAGCCTTAAGCCGTCTGGCAACAATAGTAAGTGATAAAGAAGCCCTGAGCTATTTAGAGCGGGCGATCGCGCTTTTTCCTCAAATAGCACCAGAAGCCCTATTAGCCAAAGCCAAAATCCTGGACAACCTTCACAGCCCTACTTCAGCTAATCAAGCTCGTCAAACTCTGTTAACTGAATATGCCAATTCGGAAACTGCGGCCGAATATCGCTGGCAAATTGCCAGTCAAAAAGCTGAGGGGGGAGATTTAGTTACGGCCTGGCAATGGGCGCAACCCATAACGGAGAATAATCCAGATAGTCCTCTTGCTCCCAAAGCCGGATTTTGGATCGGTAAGTGGGCGCAAAAACTAGATCGTAGTGAAGATGCTCAGAGCGCGTTTAAATCGGTATTGAGCGGCTTTCCTCGGTCTTATTATGCTTGGAGGTCTGCCGTGGCTTTAGGCTGGGATGTGGGAGATTTCACTACCGTGCGTCACAAACTGCCCCAAGTCGTAAAAAACAAAGAAAAAATTGTACTGCCAGCCGGATCGCCGACTTTTCAAGAACTTTATCACCTGGGATTGAAAGAGGAAGCCTGGGGACAATTTCAACTGGAAATCGCCGATAAATCGGAATTAACTGTCGCCGAAGAATTTACTAAGGGTTTGATGCAACTATATCGGGGTAAAAACTTGCGGGGTATCAATCAAATTTGGTATCTTAAAGACCGTAATCATCCTGAAGATAAACAGCAATGGCACGCATTGCAACAAACTCCGCAATACTGGCAGGGTTTGTATCCCTTTCCCTTTGAAGATACGATTCTCAAATGGTCGCAACAGCGACAGCTTAACCCTCTATTAGTTACTGCCTTAATCCGTCAGGAATCTCGTTTTGAGCCAGAAATTCGCTCTTGGGCTGGAGCATTGGGGTTAATGCAGGTAATGCCAGAAACGGGGAAAAGTGCGGCTGAAAATATTAAATTAACCGACTATTCTTTAACTAATCCCGAAGATAACGTTAATATCGGGACTTATTATCTGGATTATACTCATCAGAAATACAATAATAATTCTATGTTAGCCGTGGCTAGCTATAATGCCGGACCTAATGCAGTGGCGAAATGGGTATCTCGCTATGGTTTAGAAGATGCCGATGAGTTTGTCGAAAAAATTCCTTATAAAGAAACTAAAGGCTATGTCGAATCAGTATTTGAAAATTACTGGAACTATATGTTGATTTACAATCCCGAAATAGGAAAATTATTTAACAGTGAATTTGGACTTGAGAGTTAGATTTAAAAAATCTTTTACTTAAATCGATCTTTGTTTCCGGGCGATCGCATGACTGACAGTTTCTATGGCTTGTTCTTTTTGCACATCGATTCCTTCTGTATAGGGAAAAGGGACAGAAATTTGAACATCAGGTACAATACCCTGACCTTCTAAACGTTCTCCATCCACTAAAACATCAGCTACCGCCAAATATAGTAAACTGCCATCGGGCATAATGTAAGGACGACCTGCAACTACTGCCCCTGCGGTTGTACTACCGACAATTTTACCGACACCATATTTACGAAAACCATAGGCGAGAATTTCTTTGCCACTTCTAGAGCCATGATTAACTAACATCACTACTGGTTTTTGCCATTTTAGTTGACTATCTCTAGCAACACCGTCACGGAAGATGCTAGTAATAGTGGGGACTGGTGCAGTAAAAAGATTAAGATAATCGGGACTTGCTCCTCCCCAACCATCACGAAGATCCCAGACTAAACCATCGGTATCTTTGAGGCGGTCATAAATTAATTCTTCTTTAAGTTGTTCTTGATATTGAGAGTCAGCATAAGACCAAATATGAATATAGCCAATTTTTTGCTCTCCTTGGTCGATAACCTCTACACTATCGATAACCGCATCGAGAAACATAGTAGCAGGATTAAACACTTTGGGGATTACAGTAATTTCTTGGAGAGAATCTTCCGCAGTACGTTGGATGGTTACGGAAACTTCTGTATCGGCTTTACCCAGAAAAGATTGAATAGCTTCAAAGGGTTTACCACCAACACCAAGCAAGCGATCGCCTACTTTAAGTCCTGCTTTCTCCGCCGGAGAGCCATTAATAATTGCTCTAATAAAAGTCTGTTCGTCGATTACTTCTGTATAGATACCGATGCCAGTATATTCCAATTTTTTATTCGGTAAAAATGGCTTTAAATCTTTGAGTAGAAACTCGCGGAAAATTCCTGCAATTTGATAATATGCCGGTTCGTTTTGAGTATAAAAATAAGTGTGAGAAGTATTTAATTCTCCAAGCATTTGATTGATAACTCTAGCCAGTTCTTCTGTCGAACTAGCTTTGGCCGCTAGGGGTCGATATTGCGATCGCATTTCTTCCCAGTTGACACCGTTAAAATTGGGGTCAAAAAAGTTATCTTCCACAGTACTCCAAGCTGACTCAAATATTTCAACCTGAGATGGAGATGATTGAGAAGCCACAGGATGAATACCATAACCAAGCAAAACTAAGCAAAAGCCACACAAACAGGCTATGATCCATCGTTTCAATCGTTGCCAGATTGGCTGGTTCATTGACTTTTTTGATAATAAAAAAACTCATAGCTTACAGCTTATAGCTTTTATTCCCTGAAAGACAACAAAAAACCACAGCTTATAAGCTGTGGTCAATAAATTAATCAAGTCAACAGGTTGTGCGAAAGATTTAGAAAGTAAAGGTGGTTCTTAAAACACCAATTAAAGCATCTTCGTCTTCTTCGACACCATTGGGGTTAATCAGATAAACTACCCCAGGAGTAACAGAAATGTTGTCGTTGAGTTGATATTTATAGAAACCTTCGATGTGAATGGGGGTTTTAGCATCCACGTCTGCATTATAGGGTTGTGCGCCAACAAAGACAGCAGCTAAACTTCCTTCTTTAATTAAGTCAGGAATAGATAAACCTGCACCATAAGACCAAACTTCTGCGTCATTATCGCTATCTGCTTCTTGGGCATCGGTATACATCCCAAAAGCATTGAAAGCAAGAGCAGAAGTGATTTGGAAAGCTGCTTGTACACCATAAGAATTAGTGTCTACTGCTAATCCATCACCAAAAGGCTGTCTGGCAGATGAAGTACCGACACCTAAATCGAAAATAGTGTTATCAGTAGCTCCAAATTGACCGCGAACATAAGTTCCAGCTATCTGCAATTTGTCTTCCAAAAGACTTAAAGTAATTTGTCCTAATGCGGCAAATTCTTCGTTGAATAAACCACCATCAGCGGCTTCAATTGGGTTGGCAGTGTCACCACCAAAATAACCAGCACTTACTGTAATGAATTCAGTAGGTTTGAAGTTAAAACCAATACCACCACCCTCAGCAAGACCGATTTTATAGATAGGACTAGATTCAGCAAAGCTAGAAAGAGAACCTGTTGCACCTGTGAAGGAGTCTAGATAAGGGCTAAGAGTGGGTACAAAATCTTGCCATAGAGGGAAAGCAGCAGGTAAATAGACATCGATCTTTTCACCGATGGGGAAGTAGTAAGCTAACCAGCCAATACCAACATCATTACCACTAGGAGAAGTCTGGTAAGTTAAAACACCAGTATCTAGGGGAACACCTGTTTCGTTAGCTTGCCCTTCATTGCGCGTAGTCTGGAAATCAGAAAAGTCAGCATTAGCTGCATCTAAACGAGTATAAAGAGCATCTTTACCTGTAAAACTGGAAACAAAAGCCAAACGTACTCGGTCTTGAAAGACTACTTCATTTAAGTCACTGTTATTGAATTCGCCAGATATACCAAAAACAACTTCCCCTTCTAGTTTGGTAGTAGTAGAGAATTGATTGTCTTCTAAGAAGGCAGTGCGACTTTCGATATTGTCAATGCGTCCGCCTAATGTAGCGAGTTCAGCTTCAAACTCTTGAGTCAGACGATTGATAGTGTCTAAGTCTTCTCTGACAACGGATTCAGAAGAGGCAATTAAACGTTCAATTTGATTTAAACAAGAGTTTAAACCAGCCGCAAATTCGTAACGGGATAGGGGTTGACTACCGCGATAAGTTTGATTGGGGAAACCAGCAATACAACCATAACGGTCTACTAAACTTCTGAGTGCTTCGTAGGCCCAATCTGTAGGGGAAACATCTCTGAGTTGATTGACGTTGGTTACTTGGTCTATAGAATTTCTGTTTCTACCCTCTTGGCTGTAACGATTGAGTTGATCTAGTACCTGGCTATTATCTCCGACGGGAGCAGATTGAGCTACAGCGGCAACCTGACTACTAAAAGCAAGGCCAAAAACGGCTGGGCTAACCAGCAACAAATTACGTAGTAGTTTAAACATTTATTCTCACACCATTAAAATTTAACTACTGTATGTACGGTCTTTTTAATAACCTCATAAATTATGAAGTTAATACTTCTAGATAAACTAACAGAGATTATCTTTGAGCGTATGTATTGACCAATACATTCTCATAATACTGTCAATACAAGCAAAAATTGTCAAGATTTATTTACTATTTTTTTGAAGTGTTCTGTAACTCTAGCCCTAATTAAATAGATCTTCGATGTTTTGTAAATTGGTATCTCCTGCTAAATAGCCAATGCCACGATGTAAATGTAGGATAAACTGCTGTTCGATGGTTTTCTTGTCTGTTGCCAATCCATCTTGATGACATCTCTGTTTGAGGGCAATTATTAGTAAATCTCCTATTTCTCCTCCAAAGGTATCCCAAGTAATTTCTACTTTACTATCGGTTTTAATGGGTACAGGAGACGGTACACTTGATTCAGCTAACGAACGACACAAAGCCCAGCGACATAAGATATTCCATTGCTTGATTTTAGTCAGGCGTTTGAGTTTATTTAATCCATCTTCAGCAGTTTGCGAGATGCGAATGCGTTCTATCGGTTTATTCATTTTAATAGCATATGTGTAATACAAATTAATAATTGTTCACTGTTCACTGACAAGGGATAATGCTACGTAACCATGAAATTTTATAGCAAAATTTTAAATGACTATTAAAAGAGTTATATTAACGTTGCTGACAGTTGTGGCGATCGCCAAAGTTTTCTTGTCGCTTAATAGCAGTCTTTCCCAACCCCAGATTCAAAGTCGTCTGGAATTATATCAGACTAATTTGGTACTGCAAGTAGCAGAGTTTAAATCTAACGACCCAGAAGATTTAGATATTACCAAGGCGATCAAATCTCTAGTAGGGCAAGAGCCTTATCAAGAGGCAATTAAGCAATATCAAAAAGCCGAAAAAGAAGCCATCCTTAGTCGAGAAAATTTTCAAGAATTAGCTGCAATTGAAACTGCAAAAGAAGGGCAATCAGAGGTACGGCAGATCATCGACAAAGAAACAGCAGCGAAAGTTTCTCCCCAAAAAAAATATTTTCAACAGCAAATTGTTGAAATCGATAATTTTATTAGGGAAATATACATTAAACAAGGACTGTTGAATATTGCTCGCGATCGCTCCCCAGCAGCTTTAACTAATTGGAATCAAGCGATCGAGAGGGTTAAAGATACCCCAGATAAATACGCTCAAACTGCAACAGTTTTACAATCTTTGTGGCAGGACAATGTTCAACCCCCAGTTAATAGCGAAGAAATAATTAAGCAGAATCTGGATGGATGGTTTCGCGATCGCGCCTTAACTAGATTATACGAACTAGAAAATCGAACTGATGCCCTGGCAATGGTTCAAGCCGAACAACAGCAGTTAGCTTATCGCTCTCTGTCAAAGTTAGCTGTAATTAGCGGGATTCCAGTTTTCGGTGGTATTACGGGAATAATTTTATTAATATTTTTAATCGTTCAATTATTCTTCAAGCAAGAAAAATCTATTTTAGCTATCAATAGCAATGTTATTTGGGAAACACCCTGGAATTGGGAAATTACCTGGCAGGTGTTAATTGTCGGCTTTTTCTTTATCGGTCAAATTGTCCTACCTGTATTATTAGGGCTATCGGGAGTTAATCCTGGCAATGCTTCATTGAGAATCAAAGCATTGTATGTATTCGGTACGTATATTATGATGGCGGCCAGTGGAATTTTAGTTTTATATTTTTCCCTTAAACCGTTTTTTCCGCTACCTCAGAGTTGGTTTAAATTTAAGTTCATTAGTAACTGGTTTGTTTGGGGTTTGGGTGGCTACTTAATTGCCATTCCTTCGGTTTTGTTAGTATCCTTAATCAACCAACAACTATGGAACGGACAGGGAGGTAGCAATCCTTTATTATTTCTGGCATTACAGGCACAAGATCGAGTAGCTTTAGCCATATTTTTTATTACTGCTTCAATTGCCGCACCAATTTTTGAAGAGATAATGTTTCGCGGGTTTCTATTGCCTTCCCTGACTCGTTACATCCCAGTTTGGGGCGCGATTGTAGTAAGTGGATTTATTTTCGCGATCGCTCATTTGAGTCTATCAGAAGTCTTACCCTTAGCCACATTAGGCATCATCTTAGGAGTAGTATACACGCGATCGCGTAACCTGTTAGCTCCAATGTTACTCCATAGTTTATGGAATAGTGGTACTCTAATCAGTCTGTTTGTTTTAGGCAGTGGAGTTTAATGCTAAAAATGGTTAAAAATCCTAGTCTATTCAGCTTATTCAACAATTTTATGCTAGTGGTCTTAATTATTGCCAGTATACCTAAAACAGCACAAACGACCACAATTGTCGCCAAAAGTGAGAGAGAATCTTCTCCTACTCAAACCAATACAGAAGAAGAAGTGCTAGACTTTTCCGGAACCGGAAGACCGGGGCAGCAAACTGCTGGAGATAGTCGAGGTACTTGTCCCCCTGTAGATATTAATTTAACCGCGATCGTCCCAACTTCTAATTTTGGTAAAACTTTAGCCCAACATCCTAGCTTTTGGTTTTATATCCCCTATCAGCCAGAACAGATCGCGCAAGCCCAGTTTGTACTACAAGACCAGCAACGCAATACGGTTTTTCAAACTCCAGTTAACTTACCGTCAACACCGGGATATATTAAATTTTCCCTGCCTACAACTGCACCGAGTTTAGCATTAGGAAAGTCCTATCGTTGGTATCTTAAACTATATTGCGATCGCTCTATTGTTTCCCAGAGGAATACACCGCTATTCGTTCAAGGATGGATAGAAAGAGTCCCTTCAAGCTCTAGCTTATATTTAAAATTAAACCAATCTACCCAGAAATCTTATCTGGTTTATGGCGATCACGGTATTTGGTATGATGCTGTCAATGAGTTATTGAGTTTGCATCTGCTCGATGCTGATAATTTAACCTTACAACGGGATTGGTTAAAGTTAACTCAGGCAAAAGGAGTTAACCTCAAACTTCCCGATAAGTAAAATTAAGAAATAGAAATACTAAGAGAATCAATTTTTTGTTGGCTGTTAGGACGATGCCAAACTTGACCATCTAAAGCCATCTGTTCAATTAAACTAGCCAAACGCAGGGCTTTGAGTGCTTGTTCTCCACCCACAGAAGGTCGTTCTCCTCCTCGAATACAATTGACAAAATGTTCGATTTCTGCATATATCGGCTCGATATTATTGGTATAAACTTTTTCAGTAATTCCATCTTGTCGATATAATAATGGCGATCGCTCTTTATAGTGACCTGCCCCTTGATAGCGATGAATTAGAATTTCATTTTTCAGAAAATCTGTTTCAATCAGAGAATTCTGACAGTGTGCTGCTAGAGAGCGAATTTTACGATGGGTTACTTTAGAAGCTGTGAGAGTTGCCACTACACCATTGGCAAAGCCTAGAGTTGCAGTTACATAATCTAAATAACTCGAATCTACTCCCATGTTGCCGCTAGCGGTTAATTTAACTACTGGTGCAGCAGTCAATTCTAGTAGAAGATCGATGTCGTGAATCATTAAATCTAAAACTACAGAAACATCATTAGCTCTGTCAGAATAGGGACTCATGCGACGGGCTTCTAGAGCCAAAATAGTTTCAGTTTGAGTCACCTTAGTTAATTCCCTAAAAGCAGGATTAAACCTTTCTATATGACCTACTTGTAAGATACAGTTGGTTTCAGCAGCAATATTGACCAAAGATTCGGCTTCGGAAATAGAAGCAGCAATAGGTTTTTCGATCAAAACATGAACTCCTACTTTGAGACAGTTCATTCCTACTTGATGATGGAGTTTAGTCGGTACAGCAATACAGACAGCATCAACATGAGGCAAGAGTTCGAGATAACTTTCAAAAAAATGAGTCTGATACTTACTAGCAAGTTCCAGACCCCTTTCGAGATTGATATCAGATATGCCTACTAACTCGATATCTTTAAGTAAACTGAGAACCCTGACATGGTGTCGCCCCATGTTGCCCACCCCGATAACTCCCATCTTTAGGGGTTTGGCCATAGTTCTAGATTCTGAAAAATCGGATTGTTCTTGAGAAAAATTGGGTTGCACTTTGAATAATACTCCTCCACCACAGAATTCAAGGTACTCAAAATCTGAGTCTTATTTAAATCATCCAGATAGTATCACAGACCAATAAGTTGTAAATAATCCACAACTTGGATTTATATTGTTAAATATTTTTAATGAACTAGATGTATTTTCATATATATTTACGTTTTATGCTACTAAAAATAACTAAAAACTTTCGTTGCTAACTATTTTGAGTATTTTTTCTGAGGTTAGGGCAATATTTGCCGCTTATGATCAGTAGCTGATGTAAGACTTCAGTATTTCCTGTAGGTAAGTTGAAAGTTTTTTTGAGCGATCGACTTACTTCAGGCTATATTCGACGGAATTTAACTTTGTCATGCAATTGTGGAAACACTAAGTAAGTTAATAATGTTTAAGTGAGGAGTCTAGCACGAATGAGTAAATATAAATTGGGTATTTGTTGTTTCGGATTAACCCTTGGTTGTCTGGCGGCGATCAATGGTGCTATCAGACCGATATTAGCAGAAGAAGGGGAGATGGCAAAAACTCAATCTCTGGCTAACTCTTTTTCCACCAATGCTACAGATCTAACTTTCGATTATCATTTGGCACAGGCAATTCGAGATTTAGAAAAATTTTGTACTAACTATCCCTATAATTCCCAGTGTCGCGATCGCCCTCAACCCAATACAGAGGTAGAAACTCGACCGTCTCCTGAGTCTACTAGCTCTCAAACAGGAGTTCCCAAAACTGGGTGGGCGATCGTTCCCGAAATCAGTACCTTGGGTTTAGGTGGTTCTGTAGTCCGTCGAATTACTCCCAGCTTTAATGCCAGAGCAGGTGTCAACGCGTTTGGTTTAGGCTTTGATATCAAAGATACTGATGCTACCTATGAAGCAGATCTGAATTTATTTAATGTTTCTACTCTAGTCGATTATCATCCCATTAAAAGTTCGGGACTGCGCCTCAGTGGTGGTTTGATCTTTGGTAACAATACCGTAGAAGGAACGGCTACACCTACTTTAGAAGGAGGAGAAGAAACTATTACTATTGGCAATCAACGCTTTAATGTCAACGAGTTGGTTTCAGTAGATGCTGACTTTGATATTACTAATAGTGTTTCCCCCTATTTAGGACTCGGTTGGGGCAATCCCGTATTCGGTAATAAGGGTTTGGGATTTTGGGCAAATTTAGGAGTTGTATTTGGTGGTTCTCCTGAAGTTAATCTTACTCCAAATCTAGCAGCCAACGTTTCTAACGAGGTAGAACAAGCAATTAATGAAGCGGTAGCCAGAGAAACCAAAGAACTAGAAGATGAAATCGCTTTTATTAGCGTTTATCCTGTGGTGTCTTTAGGTCTTTCCTATCAATTCTAGATAAATTAATAGGGACGTTCAAATGAGCGTCCCTAGATTGAAGATTATTGAGCGCAGGAAATTAACCGATAATTTCTTTAGCTGTAGCAATCACGTTATCTACAGTAAAGCCAAATTTTTCCATTGCCAGATCTCCAGGGGCAGAAGCACCAAAGGTATCGATACCGATAACATCACCAGCATCTCCCGTATAGCGACACCAACCAAAAGTAGTACCAGCTTCTACAGCCAGACGTTTTTTAGCTACTTTGGGCAATACGGATTCTTTGTATTCTTCACTTTGAGCTTCAAACAATTCCCAACTGGGCATGGAAACCACCCGCACTTTTTTACCTTCTGCTTTAAGTTTGTTGGCAGCTTCCACACAAAGAGCTACTTCACTACCAGTACCGATTAAGATTAAATCGAGTTCTTCAGGAGCGAAACCACAAGAAAGAACGTAAGCACCTTTGGCAGTATTTTCAATAGAAGAGCCTTCAAGGTTGGGCAAGTTTTGACGGGAAAGTGCTAAGAGGGTAGGAGTCTTGTGGCTTTCTACTGCCACTTTATAAGCACCAGAGGTTTCATTACCGTCAGCAGGGCGGAAGACATTTAAGTTGGGAATCATCCGCAACGAGGCTACGTGTTCGATGGGTTGGTGAGTAGGACCGTCTTCTCCTAAAGCTACCGAGTCGTGAGTCATCACCCAAATTACACCAGCTTCGGAAAGGGCAGAAAGACGAATGGCATTGCGCATATAGTCGGTAAACACCAGGAAAGTCGCGCCGTAGGGAATCAAACCAGAGTTGTGCAGGAAGATACCATTACAGATTGCTCCCATAGCGTGTTCTCTTACTCCAAAGTGGAGGTTGCGTTCTTGATAAGCACCTTTTTGAAAATCACCGGTACATTTAAGTGCGGTTTTATTAGAAGGGGCGAGATCCGCAGAACCACCAATTAGTTCCGGTAGAGTTTGGGCGATCGCATTTAGTACGATGCCAGAATGGTTACGAGTTGCATTACCTTTATCAGCAGGAGTGTAAGTAGGCAAGCAGTCAGCCCAATTTTCAGGTAGTTTGCCATCGACCATTCGTTGTAAGAGAGCGGCATCTTCGGGATATTTAGCTTGATAATCCGAAAATAATTTATTCCATTCTGCCTCAGATTCGGCACCGCGAGCGACTGCCTCGCGGAAATGTGCGAGGGCATTGTCGGGAACAACAAATTCGGGATATTCCCAGCCCAAGTTTTCGCGGGTTAACTTGACTTCATCAGCACCTAATGCCGCACCGTGAACACCGTAGGTATTGGCTTTATTAGGAGAACCATAACCAATAGTGGTGGTAATTTTGATAAAAGAAGGCTTATCTGTAACTGCTTTGGCTGCTTCAATAGCTGAAGCGATCGCATCTAAGTCGTCATTACCACCTTCTACGTGCTGTACGTGCCAGCCGTAAGCTTCATAACGTTTATTCACATCTTCAGTAAAAGCAATATTTGTATCCCCTTCAATGGAAATGTGATTATCGTCATAAAGAACGATCAATTTACTTAAGCCCAAATGTCCAGCCAGGGATGCAGCTTCCCCGGAAATACCTTCCATGTTGCAGCCATCTCCTACAATAACGTAGGTGTAGTGGTCAATTAGCTGACAATCTGGTTTATTAAATTTAGCTGCTAGATGGGCTTCTGCCATTGCTAACCCAACGGCGTTAGCAACTCCCTGTCCCAATGGACCTGTGGTTACTTCTACACCTGGAGTGACGAAGTTTTCCGGGTGTCCTGGAGTTTTAGAACCCCACTGACGAAACTGCTTGATATCTTCGATGGTAACGCTGTCATAACCAGCTAGATACATCAGAGCGTACTGTAACATACAACCGTGACCGGCCGATAAAACAAAGCGATCTCGATTGAGCCAGTTGGGATTTTTGGGATTGTAACGCATTAAGCGGTCCCAAAGTACAAAAGCCATCGGGGCAGCCCCCATAGGCAATCCTGGATGTCCGGAATTAGCTTTTTCTACTGCATCTATTGCTAGAAAGCGAATAGAATTAATGCAAAGTTCTTCAACTGATTGGGTGGCAACTACCATAATCGTTCGATAAGTAAACTACGATAAAACAAAATTTGATTAGAGCTTTTTTTTTGCTGGAGTGTGATTCTTTTACCAACTGACCAGAAGCTATTGCCTTAACAGCAATAGGCAACAGTATTGTATTTCTTTATGCCTTACCGCCAAGCGGTGATTGGCTACTGGTTGCCGGAGTCTTGTTTTCATCTTCCCATTGTTTGGGATGGACGGGCAAGTTCTAGCGACTGGGAAAAAATATTTTTTATAGAAATAAGTAATTTATTAATTTACCAGGTCGGGGTTGATGGCGCAAAACAGCGATCGGCGTTAACTTCATCAAGTATATTTTTTAAAGGCGAGAGTAACATTGTGACCGCCAAAACCGAAGGAATTGGATAGAGCCGCTCGTACTACTTGAGAACGACTGATATGGGGAACATAATCTAAATCGCATTCGGGGTCTGGATTTTCTAGGTTGATTGTGGGGGGAATTTGTTCCTTGGCGATCGCCATCACCGTAGCTACAGCTTCAATTCCTCCAGAGCCTCCTAATAAGTGACCGGTCATGGATTTAGTTGAGCTAACGGCGATAGTTTTAGCCCTTTCTCCTAAAGCTTTTTTAATTGCTTTGGTTTCAGTGGGGTCGTTAGCAGGGGTACTAGTACCGTGAGCGTTAATATAATCGATGGTTTCTGGAGTCAGTTCCGCATCGGCGATCGCCAACTCGATGGCTTTAGCTGCCCCTTGACCGTCAGGTACAGGAGAAGTCATATGATAGGCATCACAGGTCATACCATAACCGACAATCTCGCCGTAAATTTTAGCTTCTCTTGCTAAAGCGTGTTCTAATTCCTCAAGTAATAAAATCCCAGAACCCTCTCCCATGACAAATCCATCGCGATCGCGATCAAAAGGTCTACTAGCTTGGTTGGGGTGATTATTATTAGTAGATAGAGCTTTAGCCGAACAAAAACCAGCAAAAGACAGAGGAGTAACGGCTGCTTCTGCGCCTCCACACATCATCGCCGTAGCGTATCCTCTTTGAATCAAACGAAACCCATCTCCAATGGCATGAGAGCCAGCCGCACAAGCAGTTACCGTGCAGGAATTAGGTCCTTTTGCTCCGGTATGAATTGCCGTTAAACCTGCCGCCATATTAGCAATCATCATTGGGATAGTGAAAGGACTGACTCGGCGGGGTCCTTTGGTCAGTAAAATTTCATTTTGATCTTCCATGACTTTTAAGCCCCCCACGCCAGTGCCAATTAATACTCCCACGCGATCGGCATTCAGGTCATCGATGACAAATTGAGCATCTGCTAGGGCTTGTTTGCTAGCTGCAACGGCAAATTGAGCAAAGCGATCCATGCGCTTGGCATCTTTTTTGTCTAGATAGTCGTGGGGGTCAAAGTTTTTAACTTCAGCAGCAATTTGACAGGCGTGTTGAGAAGCATCGAATAAAGTAATCGCTCCGACCCCATTACGCCCACTTATAAGACTTTCCCAGTATTGTTGGAGGTTATTACCAATAGGAGTAACCGCACCCAAACCCGTTATTACGACTCGTTTTTTTTGCCAATTTGTCATCTTTGCTCTTTCTCTGCTTGTATCTGTCCGATATCTTCTCGTTGTTTAACTAGCGGGTTTTTGCCTGTTAAATTAGTTATTGACAAAGCAGATTTTTCTAGAGAAACTCTGTCTTGTCTTTCGTTCTAAGAAGCTGAATAAATTTTTTATGCAGTTGCTTCGATTTCCGAACTAATATGATCTACCGCTTTCTTTACGGTATCAATCTGTTCTGCTGCTTCATCAGGAATTTCAATTTCAAATTCTTCTTCGAGAGCCATAACTAATTCTACTGTATCTAAAGAGTCTGCTCCGAGATCATTGGCGAAACTAGCTTCAGGAGTAACGCGATCTTCTTCAACTTCTAGTTGTTCTACAACAATTTTTTTAACTTTTTCAAAAATTTCTTGATTCATGGAATTTTCCTTACTTAAATAATTGATTCTTGTAATTAAGAATAACCAGAAACAGTTCAGGTTGTACTGTTTTTAACAAAACCCTATTTTAAGTTTTTTGCGCGGCAATTCTCATCTTATCTGAAAGAGGGACAAAGTAATCAAATTCATTTCAACTCAAGTTAAATAGATATGGGGGTTTAGTTGAAGTATTGTGACTCTAAAAAACAAAAACGGAAGCCTGCCACTATAAACAGAGCTTTCCGCCGATTTAATTTAAAAAATTAACTATTAATTCTAGATTAAGCCTATATTACTTTAATCATTCCCTTAACCTTTAGGAGTTTTTGCCTTACTTGCCATGTCTTTAAATTTATTTAAACTTGGTCCAGGGCGACGACGGGATGTGGTAATAGTTGGCATGAGATTATCGGTAGCAAAGGTCTGTTCTGAGTTGGTTGCTTTACCATTACTACTACTGTTGTTATACATTGCCTTAACCCAAAAAGGTGGTTCCCAAGAGGATGCACCATTAGTAGCAGTTGCGGGACGCTCCTCTTGTTGGGTTTTTTGACTTTTCTTGCCAGATGGTTTTTTGGTAGTAGTTGCCGAATTAACTTGCTTTTTAGCTTCTTGAACTACTTCGGTAGCGGTTTCAGTCGCATCTTGAACTGGTTGAGAATCTGTGACTTTATCTATTTGCTTTTTAGCCTCCCCTGCTACTGAAGTAGCAGTTTCTTCTAATTCAAGATAAAATTTTTCTCCTTTAGAACCAAACAATTTTTTGATTAATGACATTTGAAATTTGACTCCTAAAAATGTAATTGAGGTAATTGAGAGTATAAAGTTGAAGAAAATATAGTCTACTAATAGTAGTTGTCAGAGTTCAAGATTATCGAAACAGACAAAACAATAAATCACAGTAAGATCAGAGCTTCATTGTCTTAACATCTAACAAACTAATAGCTGCGATCGCACCAGTTAGCAATCTTTACTATGAATTTAATTTTTTACTTTCTTGAATTAAACGAGAATCAAGATGTAACAAAATGTTGTGCTTCTCTCATAAAGCCAGAAAAAGCAATTAATTGCAATAACACTTAATAAAAGTTAATTGATGGCGCGGTCAACGTTTTGATTCGACGGTAATTTTGTCATCGGTTATGACTGATGAGTAATGATTAGTTATCGTTGACTCGGATGAATTTCAATCGACAAGAATTTTTTATTATTGTTACTGTAGCGATCGCTTTTTGTGTCAGTACGGTATTGGTCATAGTAAGCAGTTGGCAAACCAGTATCATCGGGACAGCAGTGGTAATATTTTTGGCTATTGCCTATCGGTATCCCCGTTGGGGTTTGTGGCTATTTTTAATTTATCTGCCCTTTGCAGGTACAGTCAGTTATGCATTTGGTTCGATTTATCGTGCAGTGGGAGGATATGTCACTTACCAAAGCGATTATGCTATTTTTCATTTAGCTAAAGATGCTCTTTATGTGCCAGCTTTAATAGCTATAGTTATTTCCAGTCAGTGGCTGGTTAAACTGAGAAAAAATTTTTTACCGCTATTAATTGGAATTTTATTATTATGTATCAGTTGCTTATTAAGTTTATTTTTAGTTAATTTATCACAACAGTTAGCTGATGCCACCAGCGGACGTTTGTTCTTAATGGGAATTGTGGGTTTAAAAATTATTGTTGGTTATATTCCCCTATTATTTTGTGGTTATTATTTAATTCGCGATCGCACCGATTTAAGATTTTTAATTCGCTTGCAGACAACTATTATTATTATTTGTTGTAGTTTGTGTTTAATTCAATATCTGCTACTTAGTAGTGGTGTTTGCCCTGGCAGTAGTGCTTTACCTAGCCCGGCTGCCACTAAAGTAAGTTTACAAGCACAGTGTTTTGTTGGGGGTTCTTTACTTTATAATCCTGCCAGACAATTAATCCGTCTTCCTGGCACTTTTGTTGCTCCCTGGCAATGGGCCTGGTTTTTAGTTTCGGCAAGTTTTTTTAGTTACGGGGCTTTTGTTTATGAGACAAAATTACGTTGGCGAATTATTAATTTTAGTGCGATCGCTTTAGTTTTAATTGCGGCAATTATTTCCGGTCAAACTACGGCAATGATACTCGTACCAATTATTTATTTAATTTTATTATTAGTTACAGAAGGGAATAAAACTAAACTGGGTTTAAAACTAGGAATTGCTTTATTATTATTAACTTTAATTGCCAATAACTTCGGTGTTTTTGGTTCAGCTTTAGATAGCGTCGTGGCCCGTTGGAATTATACCCCGCCTCAAGCTTTTATTGTCGATCAATTTCAATGGATTAGTCGAGATGGCATTCAACCCCTGGGTTATGGTTTGGGCAGAGCAGCATCTGCGGCACGTAGATTAGGTAAAGTTGTGTTAATTGAAACCTTTTATCCCCGATTGCTTTATGAAATCGGCTGGTTAGGAACGGTATTATTTTTAGCAGTAGTTTCTCTAGTAACCGCCTATAGTTTTAGAGCGTATCGTACCCTACAACAATCTTCCCTCAAAAAACTAACCCTCTGCCTGTGGATATTTATACTATTAATTAGTTACAACACTTACTATTATCCTCTGATAGTAGAACCAATAGCGATTTATTATTGGTTTTTTGCAGGTGTTTTGCTAAAGTTACCAGAGATAGAGAACAGTAATCAGTAATCAGTTGCTAGTTTTGAGCTATCAATTGCTACTTTCTTAATTATTTATGAGCGATCGCCAGTCTATATTAATTGCCTTACAGCGTTTAATCGAAGTAGTTGCCCAATTGCGATCGCCCGATGGAGGATGTCCTTGGGATTTAGCACAAACTCCCGAAACTTTAATTCCCTATGTCATTGAGGAAGCTTATGAAGTAGTAGATGCTATTTCTGGGGGCGATAAAAATGCGATCGCCGAAGAATTGGGAGATCTATTATTACAGGTAGTCTTACAAACCCAAATTGCTAGCGAAACTGGAGATTTTACGCTCTTAGAAGTCGCCGCAGGTATTACCGACAAATTAATTCGCCGCCACCCCCATGTATTTGGTGATGTAGAAGTAAATAATGCTGAGGAAGTTAATCGTAACTGGGAACAAATTAAAGCCGCAGAAAAAGGCATTACCCCCGAAACAGCAGAATTACTCAGTCACAAACTGGAACGTTATGTTCGTAGTTTACCCCCACTCATGGCAGGAATGAAAATATCGAAAAAAGCGGCAGCGACTGGTTTTGAATGGGAAAACGCCGCAGGTGTCTGGGAAAAATTTGCAGAAGAGTTAGCAGAATTCAAAGAAGCATTACAAACAGAAGATAAAGAGGCGCAACAGGCAGAATTGGGAGATTTATTGTTTACTATTATCAATATTGCTCGCTGGCACGACTTAGACCCTTTTGAAGGATTACAAGGAACTAACCGCCGCTTTATTACTAGAATTGCCTTGATGGAAAAATTCGCAGATCGTCCTTTAAGCGACTACAACATCGAAGAATTAGAATTTCTGTGGCAACAAGCTAAACAAAAATTACTAATGGAAAAGGAAGAATTGTCAGCACAGAAAGCAGAAGTAGATAATTAACTTGAATTCGAGATAATTGTGATAACTTATCTATGGGCTATAAATAAACAAAATAATTAATGAATTTATTTTCTGAAATTAACAATAATTTAAGTTTGAACGAGAGGGACGGCGAGGGTCCCTCGCCATGTCCAATCGAGTTGTTGAAATATGTAGATTTATTTTGTGGAATTGGAGGATTTCGATTAGCAACCGAAATTGTATGTAAAGAATATAAAGTAAAACCTGTGTGTGTTTTTTCTTCTGATATTGATGCTGATGCGATCGCTACTTATGAAGCTAATTATGGAGAAAAACCTGACGGAGACATTACTAAAATCAGTGAAGTTGCAATACCAGATCACAATATTCTTTTTGCAGGATTTCCCTGCCAACCTTTCAGTATCTGTGGCAAATTAAACGGTTTTGAAGATATTAGAGGTACTCTTTTTTTTGACATAGCTCGTATTCTAAAGACCAAAAAACCTTATAGTTTTATTCTGGAAAATGTTAAACAATTAAAGGGTCATAGATCGGGAGAAACTCTATCTAGAATTATAGAAGTCTTAGAAAATATTGGGTATTATACTCATTACAAAATTTTAAATGCTCTTGATTTTGGTTTACCACAAAAGAGAGAGAGAATTTTTATTGTTGGGTTTCTTGAGCCACTTAAATTTGAATGGATTGTTGAGCAAAAACCTATGAAATCTCTTTCTGAGATTTTAGAAAAGAATGTATCATCGTCTTATTATGCTTCAGAAAAAATAAGAAATAATCGTCTAGCCAAGTATCAAGGTAAAAGTGAGCAGTTTCCAACAATTTGGCATGAAAATAAAGCTGGTCATATTAGTGCTTATCCCTATTCTTGTGCCATGCGATCAGGAGCGTCATATAACTACCTTTTAGTTAACGGTGAAAGAAGATTAACTGAAAGAGAAATGCTAAGATTACAAGGGTTCTCCGACAATTTTAAAATTGTTCGTTCTTACTCAGCAATGAGAAAATTAGTTGGTAATAGTGTTGCTATTCCTTGTGTTATTTCAACAATTAGAGCTATTTTTAAAGCTGTAAAAAATCATCAGCCACAATTTAAATATAATCAGCAACAGCAATTAGTTAATTGTGATGCTATTCAAATGTCCCTATTTAAAATTAATGAGATGGATATTAATGAAGCAAAAGCTAGACTTGACTCTATTATTAATAAAACTAGAACTCGCTATTACAAACCAATTCAAATTGCTGAAGCATTATACCGTTCAAGGATTCATCGAGATATAGATATTTTACAACTGGAATCGTATCGAACTAAATCAAAACAATGGAGAGACAAAGTATGCAAAAGATTATTAAATCAAACCTCTACATCTTCTAGTAAGTTCCAAGATGATATCTGGAATAATACAGCAATGCCTCCTAATATTCTTAAAAGTTTAGATCGAGTAAATAAAGAATTTTCAGGAATTGTAGAACGATATATTTATTATAAGTTTATTGAAAGACAAAGTGGAATTGTTAGTATCATAGAAAAAGTAAAATTAGAGTCTTATACTCCAACAAAGTTTTATTTAGCTGAGTTACTAGATTTATTTAGAAAAAAACCAGGACTCACAAGAAGTATAGATAAATGTTATGAAATAGTTACATATAGTTTATTTGAAACAGTAGTAACAGGGTTAGAAGCCGAAATAACAATCAAAATTCCTCAAGAAAAATCAGAATTATTACAAGAATTTGCAACTTTAGCTAAAGTTTTGCTCAACATAGATATAAAGAGAATGCAATGGACTGAACCAGCACATATTTACAGAGTAGGAGTTACTAATGCAGCAGATCGAGGGTTAGATATGTGGACTAATTTCGGTCCTGCTATTCAAGTAAAACACTTAACATTAGATGAAAATGCAATTAGAGAAATAGTCGATAGGGTAGAAAGCGACCATATTGTAATTGTTTGTCGTGATATTGATGCTCGCATTATAAAAACAATTATTAGTCAAATAGGGTGGGGAAAGCGAGTTAGAGGTATTATTAAAGAATCCGAGCTAATAGAATGGTATGAGCTATGTCTTCGAGGTAAGTTTTCGGCTTTACTCAGTCCCATTTTGATGAAATTATTGATTGAAAGTTTTGAAGTCGAATTTCCTGAAGCTTGCGATCGCGCCAATAAAATTACAGAGTTTTGTCAAGAAAGAGGTTATACAGAAATTAAGCCATCTGAGTTATGGCAAACAAAAATAGATAACTAATCAACCTTCCTCATACTTTCTGTTGATCGCTTAGTATTTCATAACCATCTTGAGTAACTAAAACGGTATGTTCAAACTGGGCAGATAAATTATTATCCATCGTCACTACCGTCCAGCGATCGCGTAGGGTGCGGGTATGTTTTGAACCTGCATTGAGTATCGGTTCGATCGCCAAAGTCATACCTGCCTTTAATTTAACATTGGGTAGTTTGTCGGTACGACAGTTAAATACAGAAGGTGCTTCGTGAAGATTTTTTCCCACACCATGGCCAGTAAAATCTTCTACCACACTGTAACCGTGAGCTTTTACGTAATCTTCAATCGCCCCGGCAATATCGAGGAGATAATTACCCGCCTTAACTTGTTCGATACCTTTATATAAAGCTGCTTCTGCTACTTGAATTAATTTCGCTGCACTTTTAGATACCTTGCCAACAGCAATGGTAATGCAGGAATCGCCATGAAATCCATTGCAATATGCACCAGTGTCTACTTTTAACACATCTCCTCGGCGAATCACTTTTTTGGGACTGGGGATACCGTGTACTACTTCATGATTAATGCTGGCACAGATAGAAGCAGGAAAACCATAATAACCCTTAAAACTAGGAGTAGCTCCCATTTCGCGAATGCGTTGTTCAGCGTGAGCATCTAAATCGGCAGTAGTCATCCCCGGTTCTACCATCGACTCAATTTCTTTAAGGACAGTAGCTACTATTCTGGCAGAATAGCGCATTTTCTCGATTTCTTGGGGGGTTTTCAGGTGAATACCACGAGGATGACCATTTAATCCTGGCAATCCTGTAGATTGTTTTTGAGATTTGGCTTGAGGAAATAATAAGTTAGTTAATATGTTCATTATTAATTGTTTATTGATAATTAATTACTCATTATCTCTAATTAATTGCTCGAAATAGCGACTTTCCAATAAAAAAGCCCCTTGTGGAAACTGTACCCCCCAATAACCACCAGGACGGCGATCAATTATCACCCCTTGATTTCCTACTTGCAAGATCTCGGCAGAACGTAACATGGGCATCGGTTCGGCCGTTTTCAGGTATGGAGGTAAGGCAATTAATCTAATGCGATCGCCTACTGTAATATTACTCATTAGCATCAATTTCTAAAAATAACTGTTTAAATCTGCTGTAGAAAATTAGATTCAATAATTAGGGAATTTTGAGTTAATCCTTGATTGGCAAAAGTTTCTAGGGTTTTAGAGGTTAAATTGGGCAAAAATTGGCTAGTTTCAATTTCTATGTAACCTTGAGTCTGCAATTGGTAAAAAATCATTTGATTATTTTTCCAAAACCAAACTTCTGGAACTCCGATCGCTTGATATTTATTAAGATCGTCGAGACTACCACTGGAGAATATAACTTCAATAGCTAAATCGGCCAGATCTTTATCAGTATTAAAGGCAAAACTAACATCTGGTTCTTTTGCTGCTAATGGTTGGTTTTCTAAACGGGTAGAACCTAGAGGAAAATATGGTAAATTATACTTCCTACAATAAGCAGATACTAAAATAGCAATAGTTTGGGCAATTCTTTCATGGTTTTTGCTGGGAGACACTAAAGTAATTACTCCATTAAAATAAGAAACCCTGTAACCTGCATATTCTTCAGAGTTAAATTGTTGATAATCTTCCCAAGTCATTTCTGCCAAACTTAAAGTGTGGTCTGGTTTTGGTAAGCGATCAATATTTAAAGGCAGCTTGGAATTGATTAACATGGCTCAAATTAAGAATTAGGTATTATTTAAGTATTCTGGAGTAGGATGAGATTCAACGGCGATCGCCTATACGGGCTGCATCATGATTACAGTTTGAGAGACAATAAATATAATCCTTAATAATATAGAATTTATCTCTAATTTTAGGTGCAGTTACTTGTCTAGCAGCTTGTTATACTAACAACTAAAACTGATTATCCTAACAAATAAAATTACTCGAAACGAGTAGTCAAAATACCTATACAAAGAAACTATACGTAACATATCTTATGCAGCCTACTGATTCAAGCAAATTTACCGATCTAGCCTGGGATGGAATTGTCAAATCGCAAGAAGTTGCTAAATTATTTCAAAATCAGAACTTAGAAGTAGAACACCTGATCTTAGCTTTAATGGAACAGGAAGGACTTGCTTCAACTATTTTAGAAAAAGCAGGTATCGATGCAGCCCGTTTTAAACAACAGTTAGAAGTATTTACCAATCGCCAGCCAAAAACCGGTTCTTCTCAGCTATATCTCGGTAGTGGACTGGATAAGATGTTAGATCGTGCCGAAGCTTGTCGGGTCAGTTGGCAAGATAAATTTATTGCCGTAGAACATATCTTTATGGGTTTTGCCGAAGATACTCGCATCGGTAAAAAAACCCTGCGGGGCTTTAACTTAGATCCCCAAGATTTAGAAAAAGTAATTAAATCAATTCGAGGTACGCAAAAAGTAACCAAACAAAACCAAGAAGAGCAATATCAATCATTAGAAAAATACGGACGAGATTTAACCGAACAGGCAAAAGCAGGAAAGCTAGACCCCGTAATTGGTAGAGATGAAGAGGTAAGAAGGGTAATTCAGGTACTTTCCCGCCGTTCTAAAAATAATCCCGTGTTAATTGGTGAACCTGGTGTCGGCAAAACGGCGATCGCCGAAGGATTGGCGCAGAGAATTGTCAATGGCGATGTACCAGAATCTTTGAAAAACCGTCAGTTAATTTCCCTGGACATGGGAAGCTTAATTGCAGGGGCAAAATACAGGGGAGAATTTGAAGAAAGATTGCGATCGGTACTCAAAGAGGTTACAGAATCTAGTGGGCAAATTGTTTTATTTATCGATGAAGTTCACACCGTAGTTGGTACGGGTTCGCGAGAAGGAACAATGGATGCGGGTAATCTCCTCAAACCGATGTTGGCAAGGGGAGAATTACGCTGTATTGGCGCGACTACTTTAGATGAATACCGTAAGCACATCGAGAAAGATCCTGCCTTAGAAAGACGCTTTCAACAGGTTTATGTCAAACAACCGACAGTAGAAGACACTATTTCGATTTTGCGGGGTTTAAAAGAAAGATATGAAGTACACCACGGCGTAACCATTACCGATTCAGCTTTAGTAGCAGCCGCCACCCTATCTCATCGCTATATTACCGATCGCTTTTTACCCGATAAGGCGATCGATTTAGTAGACGAAGCGGCAGCTAAATTAAAAATGGAAATTACTTCTAAACCCGTAGAGTTAGAAGATATTGATCGCCGGGTAATGCAGTTAGAAATGGAAAAACTCTCTTTAGAAGGAGAAAGTCAGCGTCCGGGAATGCTAGTAGTTGATCGCGCTTCTAGAGAAAGGTTAGAAAAAATTCAAGCGGAAATTAAGAAACTCAAAGGCAAGCAAAGCGGACTTTCCGATCAATGGCGTTCAGAAAAAGAATTATTAGATGAAATTAACTCTCTTAAAGAAGAAGAAGAACAACTCAGATTGCAGGTAGAACAGGCAGAAAGGGCATACGACCTCAATAAAGCTGCTCAACTTAAATATGGCAAGTTAGAGGTGTTGCAGCGCAGTTTAGAAGCCAAAGAAACCCAATTAATTGAAATTCAATCTCAAGGAAAAGCCTTACTACGAGAACAAGTTTCTGAAAGTGATATCGCTGAAATTGTGGCTAATTGGACGGGAATTCCCGTAAATCGGCTACTAGAATCGGAAAAACAAAAACTGCTACATCTCGAACAACACTTAGGTGAACGAGTAATCGGACAACGAGAAGCAGTTGAATCTGTAGCTAATACTATTCGTTCGGCTAGAGCAGGGATGAATGACCCCAATAAACCCATCGGTTCGTTTTTATTCATGGGAGCGACTGGAGTGGGTAAAACCGAATTGGCACGAGCATTAGCAGCATTCTTGTTTGACAGCGAAGAAGCCATGGTGCGGATCGATATGTCGGAATATATGGAGAAACACGCTGTATCCCGTCTGGTAGGTGCGCCTCCTGGGTATGTAGGGTTTGAAGAAGGAGGACAATTATCAGAAGCAGTGCGCCGTCGCCCCTATTGTGTAGTCTTGTTAGATGAAGTGGAAAAAGCACACAAAGATGTGTTTAATATTCTGCTGCAAGTCTTAGATGACGGTAGAATTACTGACTCTCAGGGTAGAGTAGTAGATTTTCGCAACGCCATTATTGTCATGACTAGCAATTTAGGTAGCGAACATATTTTAAATGTCGCCGAAGAAGATAAAGATTATGAAAAAGTCAAACAAGAAGTAGAACAGGCATTAAGGAGTCATTTCCGCCCTGAATTTCTCAACCGTATCGATGAGTTAATTATCTTCCACAGTTTGAAACGAGATGAATTACGGCAAATTGTCAGCATTCAAATCGAACGAATGCAACAGTTACTGGGAGAACAAAAAATCAGTATCGAATTATCTCCAACCGCTTTGGACCGCATTGTGGATGTAGGATACGATCCAGTTTACGGCGCGCGTCCCCTTAAACGGGCGATTCAGCGAGAATTACGCAACCCCATTGCTACTAAAATCTTAGAAAACGCTTTTGGCGCAGGAGATACAATTTTTGTCGATTGTGTTGACGGTAATTTAAGTTTATCGAAAAAACCAGCAGTCGAAATTAAAGAACAACCTAAGCTAGTAGCGTCTCAAACTAGTAATCTTTGAGAGGGTAAGGTTTGAGAGTCACCTAAAGTAGCTCAAGTTCCTCAATTTTTATCAAATAGAGGGCAATTTTAGCCCCCTGATTGATAAGGACACGGGTGGCGAATCGAATTTGCCACCGTGAGATGTCCGCATTGATTAACGTTCTAGATTAGTTTTAGTAGCTGTAGCCGTAAGGAAGATAACCACCGACATCTACTTGAGTTTGGTTGTTAACTTGAGTAGCATCTTGAACAATAACATTACCATGACCGATCGCCGCAGCAGAATTAGAATTTCCTTGAATGGAGAGTTGAGCATCAGGAGCATCGTAACCATAACCACCGATTCCTAATTGATTTTGATTGCTAACTTGAGTCGCACCTTGATAGATAAAGTTTCCAGTACCGATCGCCGCAGCAGAATTGGAATTAGTTTGAACACTGGTTTGTGCATCACCCGCGAAGGCAGCGATAGGAGCAAAAGCGAATAAAACTGTAGCTAGAAGACTTAGTTTAGTGGATTTCATAATTGTTTAACCTCTGCAATTTTTAATAAAAGTTTGTTGTTGTTTGCTTGTTTATCAATTACGTCAGGTTAATTTTTTTATGCACCCACACCGATATTTTTCAGAGAAGCGTGCCAACACCAATCAAACGAGCGATCGCTGATAATTAGGAATATATTGACTCTTTTTAGTAATGCGATCGCAGATGAGTAAAAGCGTCCTGGTTGATTGGCAAAGGGTTCTTTTGTTCTTAGCTGAGCGCATAGCTCTTTAATCGAATTCCCAAAGATACTCTAATGACTCTGGTTTAGCTGCTATTCGACATTCAATGGTTTTCACACTGATGACTTTAGCCTATATGTTAGTTTGGAATTTAAATCTGGATCGATATTTAATTTTTTATATGCGTGGGTAGCTAATAGATGCGCTTAGAGGATTTAACTAAAGGAGCAACGATCGCAGGAGTATTACCTAATCAAGTAATAACAGTCATTGATACTCAATGGCATGGTTCGGATGTTGTCACCCTTACCTACAGAGACACAAATGGAGTTACAGGTGATGAACTGATTTTTCGCGATCGCGAGCATGAACTAGAAATTGTCACTTCATCTTTACCTTGGAGCTTTAACGGTGATGGCAGGCTCTTGCGTTTAGTCAGTGAAGCCCAGCGTATTCAGTTAGCTCATTTGTT
>JBHJNX010000217.1:0-6430 GCA_050330335.1 Pleurocapsa sp.
TTTTTTTTTTGATGATGATGAAGTCTCTGATTCATTTTTCTTCACCATTGCTTCATTCATTTGATTAACTAAATTAACATCAATTCTTTGCCTAAAATGTGATAGCATCGAAGCATCAAAGGGTGGTTCATTACTATAGGATGATAATCCCAGGAAAAACTGTAAATAAGGGTTTTCTTTGATCTGCTCTACTGTTTCAGTGTCGCTCGTACCCAATTTTTCTTTAATAATTAGTGACCCTAAAGCCATACGGAAACTTTTGGCTGGTGCGCCCATTTCTTCGGAGAACAGTTCCGCATATTCTTGTTCAAACTCTGACCATGGTATCAGTTTCGCCATGACTACCCAACGGTTGTCAGATGACAACCTTGCTTCCAATTCAAAGTTGTCACATGAGTTAATCGATTTCTCTACTTTTCGATACACTGTTCTCGTATCTCTGCAAGGGTTTTAAGGTATTTTACCGATTTTTCTTGAACATTAATCAACTTTTTTCCCCCGAAACCCTTTTTATGTCAGCGTTTCTTTATTATTCAGTAAGCCCTAGCTAATGGTGATGCGATCGAGTTATTTTCTTTTCTCACACCACCAAAGAGAGTAAATAACCCCGAAGCCTGTGGTTTGAGACATCTAGCTTTCGCCGTAGCAGATTTAGACGCAGCCGTAACTTATTTAAAAAACAACAGCGTAGCGGTAGAACCAATTCGATTCGACGAACTCACCCAAAAACGATTTACCTTCTTTCGCGATCCAGATAATTTGCCTCTAGAACTATACGAAATTTAACTTTAAGGGATTACTGCATAAAACTATGGCGAGCGACATATTAAGGAACTGAGGATAAATAAAATCAAATTATCTCAAAATGATCGGAGTTGATTTCCCAGAGGCCTAGAAATAATGTTGAACGTTAAATCTGTATGCGGATATATTACTATTGCTGCTCTAGTATTTTCTCCTTTAACTGTTTTGGCGCAAGACGCTCAGATTAGCACTCAGAATATTTATAACGGTGCAGAAGCTGTTGGTGATGGCAATGTTATTAATCAGGGAGCAATTCAACAAGGAGTTCAAAGTCAACTAGAAGTTACAGGAGTTTATAACGATCCTCAACTGCAAGTTTCTGGACATACCGATGGTTATTTCCATTATGTAGACCAATACGGCTATCAGGATAGCAGTCAAATTCAAACACAAGTAGATTCTTATCTTGGTTATTGATGCCATTAACTGTTAGGGGAAACATTATCAATTAATCGCAAATTATTTTTCCCCTGTTAACAATTGATTTAAAAATAGATTAAATATTAGGAGGATACGATGAAATTTAAAATATGTTCTTTAGGGTTATTATCTCTAGCATCTTTATTACCTTTAATTCCTATTCTTACTCCCGAAGTTAATGCCTGTGCAATTGTCGATGCTACTACTCAAGTTGATATTTATGGCACTCAACCAGGGGTGCAAGAAAATAATGTTAACACGGGACATGACGGTAACTGTTTGGGTAATGCAGCAGTTGGGACTACTACTCAAGTAGGTATCGGACAGGAAGGAACAGATCAAACCAACCAATCAAATTACTATGTAGGCGGTGGCGAATACAATGACACTGGACTCACTAGTCCTTACATTGAAGTAACCCCTCAAACTCAAATTCAGTTGCACAGTCCCGCTCACGATCCAGGATTGGTTAATCCTTATTAATAGAATATTGTGGGCGAACAGCCGTTCGCCCCTACAGACTTATTCCCAATCTTCGGCTAGTTCGGCTTGCATTTGTTCAATTTCCACTTCCTCTAAATCTTCTTCCCAAACTTCGGACATGGGCTGAACTACTTTAGAAATGGCATCTTTAACGAAGGATTTAATAAATTCATCGCGGCGGGAAAGTTGAAATTGTCGCTGTACTACTTCGCTCATGCCGCCATCTCCCCAATTACTATCTCTTTGGAAATATTCGATAAAACTTTTACCAGCAATGCGGGTTAAATAGGCGGCAGATACGGCTTGAATGACTTTACCTACTATATAAGTAGCAAAGTGGAATTGTAGGGCTTTTGCCAGGAGATCTGCTGCACCTTTAACTACACCCAAACTAACTAAAGTTTTACCTAAAGATAGTGCTAGTTCTTTACCCCGTTCCATGTCTAGTTCTACGCCATAAATTCTGCCGATTTCGATCACCATCTGAGCATTAACGGCGGCGGCGGCTAACATATCAACTACGGGTAATGGGGTAACGGCGATGACTCCCGCACCAATCCACTGATAGCGATCAATTATTTTATCGGCTTCTCTGCGTCTCTGTCGCTCGATAATTTTTCTGGTTTCTTCTCCCAAACGGTGAGATTGTAAGAGAATGTTATCGGCTATTAAATCTTCTCCTTCTGCCCTCAACACCGCCACCAATCTTTTAATTAAGGGTAAAATTTCTGGTTCTGGTTCGATAATTTCTCCCGTATGTAATTGTACTGGTTGGGGATTAGCGGCGATCGCAATTACATCGGTTGGGGGAATAAAAGGCTTGACTCTTTGTTTTAATTTAGCCAGAATGATTTCTTTATCTTCATCGGTATAAAGATCTGCTTTATTCAATACCAAAAGCGATCGCTTGCCAATTTCTGCTAGGGTTTTTAAGGGTTCGTATTCTGATGCCCGCAGGTCGTTATCGACGGTAAACACCAATAAATCAGCTTCGGTAGCTAGTTGTCTGGCTAATTCTCCTCTTTGAGTGCCTGCTATTCCTGCTTCTAAAATACCGGGGGTATCGGTAATTAAAATTTCTCTGGGTAATCCTTTGAGTTTCAGGCTATAGGTTTCCCCTTCGGTAGTTGTTCCCATTGTCGAGTCTACATTGCCGACAATTTCTCCAATTAAAGCATTGACCAGGGAAGTTTTACCAGCCGAACCCGTACCGAATACCACCACTCTGATTTCTCCCCGTTGCAAGCTGGCCTCGATCTGCTGGGATTTATTCAGTAAGGCTTTTTGAGCAATATTATCCTGTATTTGTTCGACTTGTTTTCTTAAGGCTTTGAGGTTTTCGGCGGCGGCTTGGGTTTTCTGTTCTGGTGCTTTAATAAAAGGGCGACGTGAGTTTTTGCGACTACGACGACGTGAGTTTTTAGTAGTATATTTATTTAAATAGTAAATAAATCCTGCAATCAGAAACCCGATTAACAGAATCAGCAAAAATAATAACAGGTTAGCTAGTAACGGGGCGGTAAAGGAGATTTGAATATACAGTCGGTATAAAGATGTTACCAGCCAGATAGATAGTCCGAGAATCAGACTTATACCAAAAAAAAGAGTTAGTAGGCGAAATAGAGGCATTAGGTAACAGTTATCAGTAATTAGTAGGGGCGGGGCTTTCAAGGTGCGGACGCAGGTTCCGCACACAGCACGGACGGCTGTAATGTCGCCCGCAGGTGGCGACATCGCGTCCTCCCCTTGCGAACGGCGGGCAACGCCCTTATAGCGATCTAGGAAATGATATTTTTGTTTATACCTACTAATGTTATCGAATTGTCTCAGGCGATCGGGGACAAAATACTAACAGGATAGATTAACTCTCAATCAAACTAGCGATCGCCAAAATTAAAAAATCTACATACTATTTTTAACTCGTGGATCGAGAACGGCATAGAGTAGATCAGCGATGAGGTTAAACAAAACAATTAAAATGCCGTAAATAAAAGTAATTGCCATAATGACGGGGGTATCGCTGCGATAAATTGATTCGATTAATAATGCTCCGATACCAGGTACTCTAAATATTTGTTCGGTGACTAATGCCCCTGTAAAAATAGCAGGAATATCGATCGCAATTAGAGTAACAACGGGAATCATCGCGTTGCGTAAGATGTGGTTTTTAACAATAGCAAAGCGATTTAATCCCTTGGCGGCGGCGGTACGGACGTATTCTTGGTTTAATTCTTCTAAAATTGCCGAACGAATGAAGCGCATTAAAATAGCTGCTTGATATAGAGCTAAGACAGAAATAGGTAAAATAGACTGTTGTACTTGAGCGATCAAGCTATTCCAATCAGTTACTTGTAGGGTGCTATTGTAAATAAAGGGAAACCAATTTAACTGAACGCTAAAAATAATAATTAATAGTAAGCCTGTAAAAAAAGGTGGGGTAGAAAAACCCAAAAAAGCGATCGTGGTAAGAATTATATCTAAATTAGAATATCTTTTTAAAGCGGAAATAATCCCCAAGGGAAAAGCAATTAAAACTCCAACAACATAAGCTGTTCCTACTACCCATAGAGTTGTCGGTAAACGTTGCATCAATAGCTGAAATACGGGACTGCGACTATTAAATGAATAGCCCATATCACCTCTGATAAATGACCAAAACCATTTAAAATAACGAATATGAATTGGCTGATCTAAACCAAAAGATTTACGAATATTTTCCCTAACTTCGGTAGTGATGGCAGGATTAGAGGCAAATTCTCCTAGAGGATCTCCTGGTGCTAATGCTAAGATGGCGAAGATAATTATACTAATAGCAACTAATGTAGGAATAGCAATTAGTAATCTTTTGAGAAAGTATTGACCCATTTTTCAGTAAGCAGTTATTGGTTATTAGTCATTGGTCATTCGATAGATTTTTAAAATATATAATGATTCGACGAAAAATGTAAGCGATCGCTTTTGAATTGATTAATCATTGATTTCTGAAACTATTGACTCTATATATAAGTTTTTTCTTCAACGTAAATAGATAATTTTTGTAGTAAAGTTTTGACATATTTTGAATTTAACAAGCGAGCGGAATCAGTTTCGCTAATAATAATTTTGGCTTGAATATCTCCTGGGTTGGTTAACTTGACTTGTCCCAAAATAGTTGGTAAAAGCTGGATCTCTAAATTGTCTAAATCTAAATCTAATTGGGCAATTGTTAACTCGTGCCAGGTAATTTCCCGACCTTTAATACTTATAGAATCTACTTTACCTTGCAGTAACCGTTCTGGTTGACTATTAAGATCAATTTCTAAATCTTCTACACTATCTATCTGACTGGAAACACAAATTTCTGCGGCTTTATTTAAAGCATTTTCAGCCAAATTTGCTTGATCTAAGGGGTGATCGCTCATAAAAAATTAGCCATGGTACTATAGTTTTTAATAGCTTAATAATTTTTCTCTTTCTCAGGCATCTTTCAACAGTAGGATAAAAATCAGTGTTGCATAGTTAACTAAAAACCTTGCCATCGCGATCGCACACTAAATATTCCTTAGTTTTGCGAGCATAAAGTGTTAGGATTTTTATTAAGATTAAGAGACAAAGATCGGCAATCTAGTTTGTATTCAGTATTGATAGGTTTTTCCGTAAAATATTGATTTGCAAGGTATTGATTTGTTTTTTTCCGAAATCGTAGCTCTCTACATCCAGAACAATTGAGGAGATATTCTAACTTTATGTCAACACTTCGATTGGGCAAGGTCGGGAAACCCGACCGCCCCCTCAGTCAATTTATGTCGGCAATCTCAATTATGAGATTAATCAAGAAGAACTGAGCGAAGTATTTTCCGAATGCGGAAATGTTAAACGAGTTCATCTTCCCATTGACCGTGAAACTGGTCGCAAACGCGGTTTTGGTTTTGTAGAAATGGAAACCGAAGCAGCAGAAGCAAAAGCCATTGAAACCTTAGATGGAGCCGAGTGGATGGGACGTGAAATTAGGGTCAATAAAGCTCGACCCCGCGACAACTGAAACTACCTCAAGAGCGATCGCTCTTAGGGAAAATTTTATTTAAAGCTACAAAGCTAAATCAACTTCTGCTTCTGGAGATCAACCAAGTCATCCCACTAGGCAAATTTCCAGAAGCTTTTTACTGTGTATGAGGACTAATTGATCGATGGCTAAACGTCGTAATGCAAAAAAAGAGAAAGCGGTACGGAATAAGATTAATGCTCGAAAATTCCGCAAACCATCTCCCCGCTATTCTGCTCGTGGTAGAAAAAATTACAGTAATAACCAAACCGAACAACAAGAAGACAATCAATCTAAGGTTGATTCTGTTAGTTAAAAATTACCATTTTTGTTCTAAAATAGCTCTTTTATCAAAAGGGTTATTTTTTCTTAATGTTCAATGTTCTTCATTAGACTTCTTGCATAAGTCTTTAATCCTTGCGATTTGAGTACAAATGACGAATGACAAGTCAAGCAAGTAAGGAGCCGTCTCCGCCCTCGAAGGGCGGAGCTTGTGCGCTCCGTCAAGAATCCCCCAGCAAAGCGACGCTAGGAGCTTACTGGTGGGAGTGTCACCCGTTCCCCGTCTTTTCAAGACGGGGAACGGGTGACCGTTGGTCAATTTAAGATATCGTTCCTAACATACAAGCTCTTTCCAGATTCACCCCTATCAAATTACTACCTTCTAGTTCGGCACATAACAAATTTGCTCCTGCTAAATTT
>JBHJNX010000218.1:0-8362 GCA_050330335.1 Pleurocapsa sp.
TTTCAATTAATCCTTTGTCTAGCATTTCTTGCAAAATAGATTGAATATCTTGCTCTGCTTGTTCTGGAGTTACCTCATATTCTTCTAAGACTAAACTAAGTAAGTTCTGGGCTGTTTGAGGTTGCTGCAACCACTGCCAAATATCGACACCAACTGAATTTAGACCATAATAGACTCCGGATTCTAGGTCAAGAATGACCGCTTCATCGGCAATTTCTGAGTAAAGGTGATTAGGAGATACTTTATAAGTAGTTTTAGATGGATTCTCAATAGTATTAAAACTCATGTTCTATTAAATTTAAAAAATGCTTTACTGGAGTTTAATCGAAATACCTTCCAAATATAGGTGATAGATAAGTGATCAAAAAGTAAGATTACGTTAAACGTGGAGTAATACTAGCAATATCAGCACGGTCATTAAGAACCTTGCCGTTGTAGGTAACCCAAGCATGACCGATATCTTCGCCCCAGCCGATTTCTAGTTGGGCATTAATTCCCTGCTCTTGTAACCACTGATGTAAAACCAAAGAACGATGCAAACACTTGGGGCGTACAGGATGTATTTTGGCAGTCCAGGCGATCGCAACTGCCCTTTGTCGAATTTGGGTTTTTTGTTCTTGACTTAAACTAGCTGGTTGAAGATCGGCAGGAACTTTTAACGCAGCTAAAGCCATCTCTTTAAGACAACTATCCACCCACCATAGCTGCTTAAATGCCCACACACAAAGTAGGATATACTGCGGTTTGGCGATCGCTTTACTCAGCAATTGGGGAAATAATACCCCCAAGCGATAAATCTTGTTTGAGGAAGCGATCGCATTTAAGACTGTATTCATTAGTTGTCTACTTTGCTACTGTAAGATAAAAAATTTTAATTTGATAAAGCTTGTTCAAAACTATCAAGTATAGTTTCTAAAGAAAAATTCTGTTGAGCATCAACATAACCCTGTTGCCCCAAGGTTTTAGCCAATGTGCCGTCTGCAATCAGTTTCTGAATTAATTGACTTAGAGCATTAATATCCCCTGGAGGAAATAAATAGCCATTTTTACCATCTTCGATTAACTCCAATGCTCCTCCCGCAGCCGAAGCAATTACTGGTTTTTGTGCTAACTGCCCTTCCACAATTACCCTGCCAAAAGGCTCTGGTTCAGTAGAAGTATGAACGATGATGTCACAGGCTTTCATTAATGTGGGAACATCATCACGAAACCCTAACCAGTGAACTCTTCCCTTCAATTCTGGTGTACCAGCTAAAGCTTTCAGTTCCGAGACATATTCTTGTTCTCCAAATAAAGCCTCTCCCACCAAAATTAAATGAACTGTGGGCAATTGTTTAATCGCCTTGAGAATAATATGTTGTCCTTTCCAATAAGAAAGGCGACTAAACAACCCGACTAAAGGAACATTCCCAATCCCTAATTGAGAACGAATTTTGGCTACGTCCTCATAATCTACCATGTCAAACTTCTGGGAGTCAAAACCGTTATATACCACCCTAGTTAACTGTGGTTTTCCTCCAGCAGCCACAAAAGCTTTACCTGTAGCTTGAGAATTAACCAACACCTTAGCCGCAAATTGATTTGCCAAAAAAATTGCTACCATACGGTTGACTTGACTAAAATGTTTGGCTGTTAAAATATCTCTTAAATGCCACAAAACTGGTGGACTATTTCTTAAAGAAGATAAAGCAGCTGTAACAAATGCCTTTTGAGAATTGGCTAAAATTAAGTCACAATCTTTCGCTTCTTGAGCGATATAACCTGCAAGGTTCCAGAGTTCAGGTATGGTTGCTAAAGCACTTAATCCCCCCGAAGTACGTAAATTGAGCATAGTCTTAGAAGCAGGCGCAATTTTCACCTGTACCCCTGATCGCTCTAAGCGATCGCGTAAAACACCATCTTGAAACAACAGGACTTTGCTAGTTGCGGCATATGTAGTGGCTAAGTCTAGCAGGCTTAGTTCCGCTCCTCCCATTACTGCTGTATGGTCTACAAACAAAATTTTGTGTTGCTTCATTAGCTCAACCCTGAGAGAGCTTGTTTAACTAGTTTCCTACGCACATAGCTCTTCATAATCGGCATTAAAAAATACTGGCAGTTATTTTGCACAATAAGCGATCGCTTTTCTAAAGATTTAATACTGTTTCTCAATTTGATTTTAGATTGAGAGTAGATAAATTTTTCTTGAGTAATAGGCTCAGAGGATATTGCCAACCAAAAAATAATTTCTTGCTCTAATTTTGATAAGCAACTTAACTCCTGCTCTAGTAAGCACACAATCCCTTCTAAAAAACTGAGTTCTTGCACAATCTGTTCTAGCTCTTCTTGTTCGTCGCTAAAAACATCCCAATGAGCATCGATAATTTTTAATAGCTGGGGATTATATTGTAGACTTTCCGATAAGTCTAATAGTTTTTGCTTTTCGATAGAGTTAAGACTTTTTGAATCTATGAATTTATTAATACTAGTCTTTTCCCATCCTGATAAATCCAGAATTTTAACCTGATTAATGTCATAGTATTCCAGCAATCTAGGCTTAACTCGGCTAGCACAAATTAAAAGACTTTGATGATTAGTAGATATAACTGAACGCAACAAATGACCATAGCTTTCAAATTCTGGTTTATACCAACTGTTTGTTTGATGAACCTCTAAAATAGATTGTAAATCGTCTAATATAAGTAAAACTTTTTTTTCTTTCAAATAATTAACAAGTTGAGATAATCCATAACTCAGGTCTTGATTAGCTAGTTCTAGGTTACTATCACTATATTGTTCTAAGTTCTGATTGATAATTTTTAAATAGTAATTAATTAACGTGGATATAGAAGGTGGATTGTTTAAAGAAAGCCAAATAATATGATCAAACTGATTTTGAATATTTTTAGCAAATTTGGTGATTAAACTCGTTTTTCCACAGCCAACCATACCGGAAACAAGAATACAGTTGCAGTCAGAGTCTTGATTCCAGGACTCTAAAAGTTTTATTTGTTTTTCTCTACCTATAAAATTTTCGGTATTAGGAGCAGTAGTCCATTGGTAAGGGTGCTGTTGGTAATCTGCAAAATCGGTGAGTAAGACTTCAGAGTTTAAATTAATCGATTTCTTCTTGTCTTCTGTTGATAATAACTCATTGATCTTTTGCCTCATAAAAGGGACAAAATTACTTTTGTTAATTTGCTCATTAAAAGCATTAGACAAAACTTGCCATAAATTACAACCTACTGTCTTAATGTACTCTGGGTCGTAATTGTAATCATCAGCCATTCTTGAATAGGTTTTACCATTCCATACTTCTCTTAATACTATTTCTTGAGTGGGATTGAGGTACGTGGGACTAATTGTACGATCTATTAAAGATAAAATAGAGTTGAAGTCAACTGAATCTCTCATGATCAATTACTAGATTGATATAAACCAGATTATGTAAACATTTAGATACTTCCGACTTACTATACTTTATTTTCTCGTCACTGATCTGTATGGCAGTTTACAGTGATTTTTGTAATATGAACAATATCAGTCGCACCTACACTTTGTCAACATGGCTGGTGTTCTAGCTAATCTATTTATCGCTTTTTGTCCCTTTTTTCTTGTTTGATAAATTTTCATTCGTCGCATACTACGGGTACAGCGTCAGCTTACCCGCTGGAGACTTCATAACTGTCTTTGCTCTACTGTTAATCAGCCTCCCCTACCTCCTTTGCTCTCAAAATTAAAAATTAATACATATTTACTAAGCAATTCAATAAAGTGACATCATTACTTTATGGTTACTTTATAGTTACTTTAAATGAATTGTTTTTTAATCAGTTTGTTTTATCGTATTAAGCAACAGGATGTGTAAGTATAAACACGGTGTTATATAAGGGTCAGAATTAATCAAGTAGTTAGATTTACTAACATCGACTTCTTTGTTAGTCAACCGTACGTGATAAAAGGAGGGTCCTTGTCCGAGGTCAAAAACAAAGTTCTTAACATTATGATGATTGTCAGTAAAAATATATGAAGGTCGCTTTAATACACGATTATTTGACGCAGCGTGGTGGTGCAGAGAGAGTATTTCAGTTACTGTGTGATTTTTTTCCCGAAGCGGACGTTTATTCATCTGTTTATGATCCTAAAAATACCATTGATCTTAAAGGACGTTCAGTCCAAACAACTTTTTTACAGAAGCTACCAGGGGTTAAAAGGAATTTTCGTCTTTTTGCACCTGTTTATTATCAGGCTTTTCGCCAACTAGACTTACAAAACTACGATTTAATATTTAGTAGTACTTCTAGTTTTGCCAAAGGAGTGAGAAAAAAACCGCAAGCAATACACATTTGCTTCTGCCATAACGTTACTCGTTTTCTCTGGAATACCCGCACTTATTTAGAAGAATATAGTGGTCTTAAAAAATTTTCTCCTCTAATTAAGCCACTGTTGAAGTCTATGCGACAGCAGGATTTGCTGTATGCTCGAGAACCAGATTTATATATAGCCAACTCGACAACGGTAGCCAAGAGGATTGAAAAAATTTATCGCAGAAAAGCTTTAGTAATTAACTACCCTATTAGCAGCAATAAATTTATCTTTTCAGCCGAAAAAGAAGATTACTATCTAATGTCTTCTAGGATGATCAGCTATAAAAGGCTAGATATTGCGATTGAAACTTTTAATTGGCTAGGGCTACCACTAATCATTATTGGAGATGGCCCAGAACGTAAACGTTTAGAAGCTAGTGCTTTAGATAATATTAAGTTTTTGGGCTACGTGGAGGATAAATGGCGCACTCACTTGATGGCCAAGGCCAAAGCAGTAATTGTTACCGCCTTAGAAGACTATGGTTTAGTGCCAATTGAGGCTAACGCTAGTGGTACTCCAGTTATAGCATATGGTGCTGGAGGAGTACTAGATACGCAAATTTCTGGTAAAACAGGAGTTTTATTTAATCGCCAATCCCCCGATGCATTACAGCTAGCAATTAAAGATTTAGAAAATTATCAATGGAACTATCAAAAAATTCGTAATCATGCCCTGAATAATTTTTCGGAATTAGTATTTTTTCAACAAGTAATTAAAGTGATTCAGGATTTTTGTGGCCAGTCAGTTGTAAATGATTTGAAGATTGATCAAAAGTGGCTAACAGTGGATAAAGCGATAGTTTAAACATAAATATATATATATATAAATATGGATCAGAATAATTGGCAAATAGAATCGCAAGACGATTTGGGTTATGGGGAGCTATTTAGTAAGCTTTGGCATCGTCGCCTATGGTTTCTGGGAGTTTTTACAGGAGTCTTGGCGATCGCTGTTCCCACGGCTTTATTTAAGCCAGCAGCATATCAAAGTTATATGCAAATTTTGGCTGAATCTAACTATCAAGGAAAAGATATTGGTAGATACGACAGTCGCAACCTAGAACGGCAATTTGCTGATGTGAATATAGAAGTAGATTATGCAACTCAAATTAACGTTTTGACAAGCCATGAAATTTTACGAAGAGTAGTTGGGAAACTAGGATTAGACGACTCAGTAGTTGATCAGGCTGAGATGGTTAAAGCTTTACGACAGTCCATTAGTGTATATCAAGTTGCAGATCAAACTACAGACTCAAAGAAAAGTTCTCCTACTAAAATTATTCAGGTAATTTATGTTGGTAGTAGCCCCGATCAAACTAAACAAGTTTTAAAAGCGATTGAAGAAGTTTATTTAGAGTACAACCTCGAACAGCAAGAAAAACGTCTTCGAGATGCGATCGCTTTTATAGAGCGACAAATTCCCGAAGCAAGACAAGAGTTTACTGAAGTTGAGGCAGCTTTAACGCAACTTACCAAAGAGAATAACCTGATTTCGCCAGAAGCAGAAGCAACTTCTATTAGAGAAAATATTAGACAAATTACTCAAGAAAGAGAAGCTTTAAAAGCTCAACAACGGGAAATCATTGGTAGTTCTTCAACTAGGGAAGAACAGTTGGGGGTGTCAGCTGAAAATGCTTTAGCTTTATCTCGCCTTAGTCAATCACCCCGATATCAAAACCTACTCGGCAATTTAAAAACAATCGAGCAAGAGCTTGCCATTCAACAAACTAAATTTACCAGTGATAATCCGACCTTACAAAATACGATTGAAGAGCGAGAATATGTCAAAAATTTATTATATGAAGAGGCAGAACGGATCTTAGGAGAACTACCAGCCAACTTTCGCAATGACTTAGAATCTCTGCAAAAGCAAGGGTTAGTTGGCAGCGACACTGAGATTGCCAGTGCGGTTAATGATTCCCAAGCAACTTTAACAGGTATTAGTCAAAGAGATGCCAGTTTGGCTCAAACTGAAGCGCAACTCAGGCAGAGATTAGTTAATTTTCCTGAACTAATTTCTCAGTATAGAAGTTTAGCTCAAGATTCAGAAATCAAGCGAGAGGCATTACAAAGACTGTTAAAAGCCAGACAAGAGTTGGAAATAGAATTAAACCGTGGCGGTAATAATTGGCAGGTGATTGAACCACCCCAAGCTGGAGTGCAAATCGCTCCTAATTTAACTAAAGATTTATTACTCAGTCTAGTAGTTGCTAGTTTTTTGGGAGGATTCGCCGCTTTTGCTAAAGATTTCACTGATGATACAATTCATACATCTAAAGCAATTGAACACCAAACTGATTTGCCAATTTTAGGTGTCGCCCCTAGGTTGTCAATTTCGTCGTCTAAGAACATTTTTACTCAACTGCCGTTTACATCTAGTTCTAAGAAAAATATCTCGATTAAAGACGTAATTCAATGGCAGCCATTTAGAGAAGCAGTGGATTTAATTTACGAAAACCTCAAGTTATCTTATTTTAATTCTTCCTTAATTGGCTCATCTTTAAAATCGATCGCAGTAACCAGTGCGATCGCCGGAGAAGGAAAATCAACTTTGACTTTAGGTTTAGCATTGATTATTGCTCGCCATCGACAAAAAGTTTTAGTAATTGATGGAGATTTGCGTTGTCCCAGTCTACACGAGCCTTTCAATTTAACTAATTATTCTGGACTGACTAACTTTTTAGCAGGGGAAGTAGAGATTCCTACTATTGAGCAAGTTTCTCTTTCAGAAACAAGAATTGACTTAATTACCGCAGGTACTGTCACTGAAGACCCTGTCAAAATGCTCAGTTCCTCTAGATTTGAACATTTTATTGAACAACAAAAAGAACATTATGACTTAATTTTAGTCGATACTCCTCCAGCGATCGGTATGGTAGATGCCATCAAAATTGCTTCTATTTGTGATACATCCTTAATAATCACACGCTTAAACAAAGCTAAAGTTTCTGAATTTTTAGAAGTCATGGATTTGTTTGGCAAATTAAATGTGTTGGGAGTTGTGGTTAACGATGCTCAAAATGTCCCTCGGGTATACGAAAGAGGCTCTAGGTACTTATTGCCTCAGCAAGTTTGATCAATTATTGAATGTAAAATACAATGACAGTTAATATCTTAATTCAAACATCTAGACTACTGAGTCTCAATATCGGTGCATCGAAACTAGAAAACTACCTGCCCATTTGTGATTTAAAATGGAGGCAAAAAAATCTTTGGATTAAAAGTATTCCTGATACAGGGAATTATAATTTTCCTGCTTTAACCAGAAAACAGTGGCTAGAAAAGTGTTTGTGCAATTCTTGGCTCAAGAGAGTTTGCATTGACCCTAAACTAGGAGAACAATCAATTAAACTTTGGGCTGATACTTGCGCTCAAGCGAGTAAACCAATTTTCTTGCGCATTCCTGCTAACAATCGCTTACCCAGTTGTCGTCAGACTATTTACTGGAAGCTAAAAAGGTCTTTAGATTGGATAGTTGCCGCCATACTTCTATTAATCTTGAGTCCGTTGCTCTTAGCGCTCGCCTTCTTAGTGAAGCTTTCTAGTCCTGGGAACGTTTTATTCCGTCAGTGGCGAGTGGGAGAAAGAGGTAAACTATTCCAAGTTTATAAGTTTCGCACGATGTATTTAAATGCTGAACAGCAACATCATCAAGTCATGGGCGATCGCCAGGGCTTACATAAGTTAGAAGACGATCCTCGCATAACTTGGCTAGGTAAGTGGTTGCGGAAATATAGTCTCGATGAGTTACCTCAGCTATTCAATGTGTTGCGGGGAGAAATGAGCTTAGTTGGTCCTCGTCCCTGGGCTTTGTATGATGCACTGCGTTTGGGAACATTAGGTAAACAAAGATTAAAGGCCCTACCTGGAATTACTGGTGCTTGGCAAGTAAAAGCTCGTTCTGGATTATTAGATTTACATGAAGTTACTAAATGCGATTTGGAGTATTTACATAGCTGGTCGTTAATTGAAGATCTAAAAATCTTACTGTTAACTGTTCCCAAAGTTATTTCTGG
>JBHJNX010000219.1:0-4234 GCA_050330335.1 Pleurocapsa sp.
ATATAACCAATGAAAATTTTCAAACAACCTCCGTTTAATCGCTAATAATTAATTACCAAGATTCCGATTCCAAACTTATACTATTAAAACTAATAGCATTGTCAAAATTATCTAGAGTTTGCTAGGTCACAAATTGATACAATAGTTACAATTAAATAACTCTTAATAAAAGTTTTTTTTAAATATATACGCTGCAAGCTTTTAACAAAAGGGATTTGGAGCGAAATTCCCCTAACTAAAAACTAGAAACTAGAAACTAGTTACTAGTGTTGTACAATACCTGTGTTGCTGCATAGCAAGGCAGAGGGCTGTGTGGTTCTTAGAAGTGTGCCAGGTGCTTAGTCCATCGACCTCAATCATAAGAAAACCTCTGGGTCAATGATGTAGTAAACAAGAGCTTCATACCTAAGTTAGCCGAATAAAACAAAAAACTAAAAATCTAGCAGATGCTAGTCAGCGAACGGTGCTGTCGTTGCTGCCTGTGGAGGCATCGTAAGACCAATATCGAGCTTGCTTGGTTGAGGCTAGAGCCTATGAGACGGGAAATTCCGAACCAGAATAAGACCTGGGACTGAAAAGTAAAGTAAGAGTTTTTTAGAAACTCCTACTTCAAAGAAGTAAGTAGGAGTAGTTCATATATGTAGAAATGGACAATTGTCCATTGTCCATGGTTTTAATCTTCATCCAAAGCGGGAAAAGATTCTTCAATTTCCCATAAAACGCTTTTATTAGCAATAAACCAACTGCGGGTTTCTGGGGTTAATTCATCCCAAACTAAATCAGGAGAGATATCAGGTAATTCATATTGATATTTTAACCCTAGCGATCGCAAGTTATCTGCAACTCTTCCAGGAATTCCAAAATCTAACCAATTGACTCTCACCACTCTACTGGCAATTCCTCCACAGGGGTCATAAATTAGTTGTGCCACTCGAATTAAATCGGCAAAATGAGTGGGTCGGAGTCCGGTAATCTTTTGAATTTCCCGAACTCGGTTGTTATTTTGTTTGAGGTTCATAATTATTTCGTCCTTTGTTTGTTATGACTAACGACTACTGATTAATTAATAGCCGTATAGTTTTTAACTCGTTTATCTACACTGATACCTAAAATCTTGGCTAACCAAGGTGGGGGAGAAGTAGCGATCGCTTTTTGTAAGTCTGCTAATATTTCCCTAGCATTACCTCCCTGTTCTACTTTCATAGGATAGATATAAGCCTGAATGACTTTAGCCGCAGCCGGCCCGCCAATAGAAACGACGTACAAAACGGCACAATCTTTAATTAAATCAACTCGAAAGCGGTTTTTTTCTTCAGCAAGATCTGCTTCTATGGCAGAACGAACTTCAATTAGTCTGATTTCATCTACTGATAGTTGATAAATTAAATAACGATGACAAGAACCAAAGTGTCCGTCTAACTGTTCTCCAGTGTTGGAAGCAACGGCAATTCTAATAGAATTGGGCAGATCCCCTTCTTGATAGGGTACGATGGGTAGTTCTTGATCGTAGTAGCCTGTTTCACCCCACAAAATTCTTACCGCTTCTTTGAAGGCAGATATGTCGCCATTGTCGGCATCTTCCCCTTCCCATTCACTGTCAACTTCGTAAATATTGCCAAAAGCTCTTTTTAATTGAGTAACTGTAAGTTTACTGAGAGATTCTTCAGATAAGTCATCATTGAGATCTATTTGCAAGGCATCAATTAAATCTCTAACGGATACATCGGGTAAAACTCTAGCCGCTAAAGCAATTCTCAGGGCTACTTCGTTAGAAATGGGTTGGGTGGTCATTAATTTTACTCCTAAAGTTGATTTATCGGTTAGGAATTAGTACAAAGAACGAATGACAAATGACAAATGACAAATAACAGATAAGCTGGAGAATTGAAAATTACTTAGATCGGGGTTATTAATAATGAAAAAACTGCTGAGTCTGTTATTAATTTTAGTTAAAGACATAATGATTAACGAACAAACACCCAATTATGTCCTGCGGGGAAAAACTGGATGGGCTAATAACATTGGTTGGTATGTGGGTTACTTAGAACAAAATAATGATGTTTATTTTTTTGCCACTAATTTGGATTTGGATTCATCAGCTGATCCAGCACTCAGGCTAGAAGTTACTAGGCTGAGTTTACAGGATTTGGGATTATTTTAGTTTTGTCATTAGTCATCGATCGCTAGTCCTTTGTGGTTTGTTATTAGTTATTGTTCGCCTTCTACTCAACTTATATCAGACTGCTTGAAATATAAGGATTTGCAGCTTTGTTATTAATATAATTAAGCTTATACTCAAAATCCCCAACCCTTATATTTCAGGGTATCGAAGGATTGTACTTGGATCGAGATACGAGTATTTTTTTGAATTAGTACGGATATATTTAATTTCCCATCGGATTAACGCTGATTTTTGCCATTCATCGGCCACCACCATCCCAGATTGATTCAAAACCATTTGTCCATCAATAATTTCACCAAACAAACATTGCCGTTGAGCGGCGCATATGGTGACAAAATATGACCCAGATTGGCTGTAATCATATCCTGGTAATCGGAGCGATCGCCTGTGATGGATGTTGGGGTCATATGTCATGGCTGTTGATGATTGTCGAATGGTGTGGCGATCGCATTTTGCGGCGAACGGCAGGCAATGCCCCTACGTTGTTATTAATCCGAAGCTAATTTGAATTGCTCGTTCAACTTGTTTCATTGATGTCAAACTTAGCTTACCTAACCGTTTAATTAGGCGTTTTTTATCTATCGAGCGAATTTGATTGAGCAATACTACAGAATTATTACTAAGTCCACCTTCAGGAGGTGTAATCAGAACTTCAGTTGGATAGAGATTGTCATCATACTGAGAAGTAATAGCTGCAACAATTGTGATGGGGCTAAATTCGTTGCTGATGTCGTTTTGGACAATTAAAGCAGGACGAGTTTTTCTTATTTCTGAACCAATGGTTGGATCGAAATTAACTAAATATACTTCGCCACGTCTTGGTGTAACTATTTTTGGTTTTCGAGCCATGCCTCTTCTTCCAAGTTAAACCAGGTTTCAGCAAGGCTTAAATCTCTTTCTGCTCTTTGAATAGCTCCCTGTTTTAACTGTTCTCTCAGTTTTTTCTTTTCTACTTCAGCAATGTAATACTTGAGCGCATCGTTAATAAAACGACTGCGATCGCCTTTAGGAACAATTCGCTCAAGTAATTCAATAGTTTCGTTTGGCAGGGTAATATTAATGCGATGATTCATTGTGTATTTTTTATCCACATTAATAGTGTGTATATTTAATTTAGCAAAAATACTCCATAAAGCTCTTTTGGCAACGATGTATAGCTAATTTTTTCAAAAAGCGATCGCTCTTGTTACCAACTGCGAATCAAAACATCCCGAATACTTACGCAAAAATTTCCGCTAAATCAACAGTTAATCCTGGCAAAAAATCCTCCCCAGATAGACTAATCGGGCTTGATAACAATTGTTTATCCTGTCCTTGACGATATATTTCTACTTGCTTTTCGTCAGGATTTATTAACCACCCTAATCTAACACCACAAGCCATATATTCTGACATCTTTTGCTGTAACTCCAGTATTTCATCGGTAGGAGACATTAATTCAATTACAAAATCGGGATCTATAGGTGCAAAACCACGCTTTTGTTTATCTGTTAATGCGTTCCATTTAGCGATCGCAATCCAGCTAACGTCAGGAGAGCGTACTGCCCCGTTGGAGAGTTTAAATCCAGTAGAAGAATCAAATGCCACTCCTAATAAAGTCTGACTATTCCAATACCAAACTTGAGAAGACAAACTTAGATTGAACTTACCACTTTGACTTCCTGTAGGAGACATAACAATTAACTGTCCTTGGGCATTGGTTTCTAATTTAGCTTCGGGATTTTCTCTACATAACTGTTCCAAAACTTCATCTGTGATCTTCTCAGTCAAAGATTTAAGGCTTAAAGCAACCATGATTTTGAGTTAACTTCTTAAACATTCTCCATTTTATTACCAAATCTAAATTTATAGCGTAGCCATCTTATGGTGAATAAGATAGATTTCACAGCGCGCTAAAGAGAATTGATATAATTACTCCACATCAATAATGTTTAAAAATCTGATAAACTTCAAGTTGAATTACCATTTTGACGGATTATGATTAACGCTGATTTTTGCCATTCATCGGCAACGATCGCACCATATTGATTTAAACCCATCTGTCCATTGACA
>JBHJNX010000220.1:0-23366 GCA_050330335.1 Pleurocapsa sp.
GCCTTGGTATGTCTGATTGGGAAAACCACTAATGCAACCATAACGGTCAACGAGCGATCGCAAGGCTTCATAAGCCCAGTCTCCAGGGGAAACATCCCGCAGTTGGGAGACATTGGTTATTTGCGCTAGAGAGTTTGGGTTGAGTGGTAAGCTTGTCTTTAAAGCTGCGGCTGAAGTTTGATAGTTAGTATAATCAGCTTTAGTTGCAATAATAGTGCTTGTGGTATCTGAATTATTTAAACTGATGTTTTGTGCCAGCCAGAAGGAGTTTGAATTTTTAGAATTATAGCGATCGCTTTGTGAATCCTGCCACTGACCTTTTGAAGTTTCTGCATTAGCTACAGAAGTTGATAGCAATAATAAAGATAATCCCAATGCTGTTTGTTGAGTATTCATTAATGATTTATGCTCATTCACCTTAAACAGTTACCATAACTGCCCGATCATCAACCTAGATAAACAACCATGACAATTATTTATGTAGTGACAATCATCTACGTAGTATTTAAGAGGTTGGAGCAAGCGAAAATTCAACTTCGCAATAAAATTTATTGCTTTTGAACATTGACCAATGACCAATGACCTTTATTCACACCGTTCTCCTAAGAGTAGAAAACGACAACCAGGTGAGGGTTCATCTCTGAGCATATTTTTCAGAGAAAAACTGGCATAGACATCCTCTACCACATCCTCTTTTTCTGCTAAGTCTAAGCTACCTGTCAGATCTTGTTCCGCCGAGATATCTAAAGTGCCGCTACTATTATCAGTGTCAAAAACTGGAGTTATTGCCGATTCAATAAAACTACGACTGGGGGGTTGACGATTGAATAACACCTTTATTTTTATCGGATTTTGCTCCCACATTGAAAGGAAATTGTTAGCATTTTGACCGCTACTAAATTCTCTATGCAATATGGGAGGGTCGTAATTTACTGCGGAAGAGACGATCTGGTTGACATCATCTTGAGATTCTAAATTGAAATTGTTGCTGGCTACTGCCTCGACGGAGCAGTATTTTTGCACTATTTCACCTTGATCAGCCGAACCTCGACCGTGAACGCCAATGACAAAACCATTACTATCGAATACCGGTCCGCCACTCATACCGGGACGAGTTTGATCGACGTAAAAAAGACTATAACCATTTTCACTTTCTTCTGGTGCAATAGTTCTAGTTACAGGACTCCAAGCTAAACGTCGTTGTCTTTTAGCCACTTTACCTCGACATTTTCCTGTTACTTTATCTTGTTCTTTTTCGGGATCTGGCCAGCCAGAAATGTATACTCTTTGACCCAGGTTCAAATTACTCACGTCACCCAAAGAAGCAATGGGATATTCTTTAGTGCTACTAAAACTAACTACAGCTAAATCTTCTCCTGCTAACCGTCCTGGTATAGTTAAAGAATAGCAGCCAAACCGAATTACATTTTCGCTGTTAATTTCTCCTTCTAGAGGACATTTTCTACCATCATCTATTTCAGTGATCGTGTGGACTATGCCATCACTGGTGCGAATGCCATGGGGAACATTCAATTCTAAATATCTTTGTTTGAGATTGTGAGTGACAGTTAAAACGTAGTAATTATTTCTTTGTCTGCCAATAATCACTCCAGAACCAGGATTCCATACTCCATCATCATTTTTTTTACTGGCTAGAGGATTATTACGATTTGCTTCTAATTCTTTAACTAAATCTGGCGTTAAACCGGGAGCAATTAAGACAGTAGTCTGGCGGGCAATAGAGTTAATTTCTTCGATAGATAATTCTGCCCAAGCTGGTGCGATCGCACTGAAACTGAGAAATAATGCACCTATACAAGTTTGAGTTATAGTTTTAATCGAACAAAACATTATTTTAAAAGTTTAATGGAGATTGTAATCAATAATTTATGCAAACAAAAACTCAATGCCATGAGTTTTCTAAGATATTACTGATAATACAAAAATTTCTCCTCTACCTGCTGTCGATCTTACTAAAACTTTAACTTAGAGAATCTCTACTCTAAAATATAGGAATTTAAACCTAAATCTTCGAGCGATCGCTTGGCTTGATCTGCTTTATATCGACTGCTAAATGCTCCTACTTGCAATGCCGATTTTCCCTGATAAACTGTAGGAAAGGCTTCGGGGTAGAGCGATCGCACTTGACTTTGTTGGCGATCGCTATCGGTTTCCACCACAACCTTATAACGAATAACTTCTCTACTGCTCGACCCTAAAACATCTGACAGGCTATCAATTTGTCGATTGTCAGTAGAATTTAGAGGAGATGGTGCAGATAAATTGGCACTAACAGCTACTTCTGGTGGAGATGGCAGGGTTTCACCGGAATTACTTTCTGGAGGAAAGGGGACGGGTTGGGATGCACTGGGAGCAGTAAAAACTAATTCTTGTGGAGATGAATTAGTAGTAACGGAGTTTTCTTCTGGAGGAGGATTGAATAAAGGCTCTTGTTTATTGGGTTGGGGAGTTTTATTGAGGGATAATCGGGAAGCTACAGAGCGATCGCTTTGGGCAACAAAAGCCAACCCCTCTCCTTGATTAAAGTTAATTTTGCCTGTAGTTTTGCCTTCAGTTTGATTACCCACGGCAACTATTTCATTACTGCTGGCATTTTGGATATCTAATTGACTGTTGCGACTAAAAATATTATTACCTGGTTGTTCGTTACTACCAAGATCTACTTGAGATTGAGAAATGGCAGTTAAACCAGATTCTTGAGAAGTTTCGATGGTATTATTCCGTAAAATTCCCCGTGCTTCTCCTTCTAAAATAATTCCGATGCGATTACCTGAAAACTGATTATCTGTTAACAATAATGAAGTATTTTGTACTGCGCTAACTCCAAAACCAGTTTTTTCAAACACGTTATTGGTTATTTCTGCTTGAGCAGTTCCATAAACTAGTAAACCATTACCGCCATTGTTATAAAAATAATTATTTTCTATGAGTGAAGAACTATCACCATTAATGGATAAGCCAGTGTTGCCATTATTAATAAAAGAATTACCAATAACCGCAGCATTAGCCGATTCTATCCACAAACCATGTCCTCGATTGTGAGGATTGATCACAGTAATGCCCGTAATTGTGCTAGCTTCTTTAATAGCTGCGATCGTTACATTTTGACCAGCCCCCGAATGACTGATCAAATAACCATCTCCTTCAATAACTATGTTATGCCCCCGACTGCCCGGACTTCCCTTGAGGGTGATATTTTTTTTGATAATTAAAGGAAAAACTTCTCCTGTTGCTTCACTATAAGTACCCGAAGCTAATTGAATAGTCGCACCCGATGCTGCTATTTCTAAAGCTTTAGTAATAGTTTTTAAGGCAGTATCTTGACTGTTACCCCCTTGAGAATCATCCCCCCTTTGAGGATCTACATAAATCGTCACGGATTCGGCAATAGCTTCCGGAAGGTTGGTTTGAGCGATCGCCTGTGGTGTTAACAGATTAACATCTGCCAATAAAGACACCATCAAAGCCAGACACAAACCACCCCAATACTTTTTAGTAGCAATTCCTACCATCTCAATCGCGCGATCGCCATCAAATAGCATAACACTTCTCCACATAAGTAAAAATAACTGTTTTTGTTGATTTGGAGATATAACACGGCTATGTAAAATGGTATTTTAATGATTAATAAATAACGTATAATTGCGTATATTTTAAGTCGATTTATCTAACTGTACAAGAGTGAAATTATTCGTCTATCACACCCCCGAACTTACCCCTACAGATTATCTTCCAGATTGTGCTGTAGTTATTGATGTTTTAAGAGCTACTACCACTATTGCTACAGCTTTAGATGCAGGTGCAGAAGCAGTACAAGCATTTAGTGATATAGACGAATTGATACGGCAATCTAATTCTTGGTTGCCCGAAAAACGTTTGCTAGCAGGAGAAAGAGGTGGAAAAAAAGTAGATGGTTTCGATCTCGGCAACTCTCCCCTTGACTGTACTCCCAACCTTGTCAAAGGTAAACGCCTATTTTTAACTACTACTAATGGTACTCGCGCTTTACAAAGAGTAGCGCAAGCTCCTACAGTAATTACTGCGGCGCAAATCAATCGTCAGGCTGCGGTTAATTATTTAATGAACCATCAACCCGAAACTGTCTGGATGGTAGGATCGGGTTGGGAAGGTAGTTATTCCTTAGAGGATACAGCTTGTGCTGGTGCGATCGCCCAACTGATTTTAAGACAAACTGATGTAGCCCCAACTGAAATTATTGGTAACGATGAAGTTATTGGTGCAGTTGCTCTTTACGCTCAATGGCAAGATAATCTTTTAAATATGTTCGGCCAATGCAGTCACGGGCAACGCCTGCTTAAATTAAACTGTAATGAAGATTTAAAATATTGTTCCCAAACCGACTTTATCAACATTCTTCCCCTACAGAAAGAACCAGGAGTATTGATTAAAGCATAAAACTAGGAAGTAATAGGGAATGGGGAATAGAGAACTGAAGTTTGTTTAAGCTTCAGTTTGTCTAATTAAATACTGTTCTCGATTAAATTGTTTTTGTTCTTCGGTTAATAAAGCGTAGTTATCCATAGGAGGGCGCATATCCCATTGAGTTTCGGCAAATACTAATAAGTTGAGCGTCATAATCATACCAGTGGTTAAAAACTGCCAACCAATACAGTAAGGTAACAGCAGTATACCCAGTAAATGAAAGATACCGCCGAAGGTAAAAGCACGCGATCGCAATCCCCATCCGGTACAAAAATAACCAATTGCACTCAAGCCTAACCATAAGTGGCATAAGTGCATCAAAACTTGTCCCCAACCTAAAAAAATACCCAAATCGGAAATTACTACCCCCCCTAACATCAAGACGATCCAAGCATAAAGTACCCAACGGAGACGTTCGACTCGAACCCAAAAGTAAGTTAGGTAAGCCATGCTCACCGTACCAATTACGGTCAATACCGACCAAAAAGTTGCTTGGGTAATCCAATCAATAGGAGAAAACTGAGCAGTAATAAATATAATCCCGGAAATTAAGCCCCAAACTACGAAAACTTGGTCTATTCTTGTGTAAAATCTTGAAAATAAAGTTTTATTTTGAATTCTTAGCTTTAATTTCCACAATCCCTGACGGTCTTGAAAATCTAATGCTTCTTGTTTGCGACGGACGATCGGTTCTTGAGTATTAAATAACGCCATGAATTTGATCAACGGGATTTAGAAAATAAATATTGTTGAGTTTAGTTACTAATTCTTAATAATTATATACATTTATTGACTCAAAGCGATCGGCAATTTTAGTAGAGCAAAGCTGAAATCGTTAATGAGTCGTGATCGCTGGTAAACTTGAAGATGTAGGGCAAAAGGTTAAATCTAGTTGAGATTGGTTGATCTTTAAATTGAGTTTTTAAGGTTGCTTTAATAATTTTGTTTTAACTTGCTGAGAAGATAATTAAAAATTAGATAAATTGAGGTTGATTTTGATGAATCTTCTCTATGCAATAAATTCAATACCATTATCAACTAACTTGGCTTTCACCCATTTAGGAACTCAAGATTTAGTTGCTTTAATTCATCCAGCGATCGCTGTGGTGTTCGTCTTTCCCTTAATTGGGATAGTAGCTAATTTTGCCTGGCAAACTCGCCAGCGCAGATTGCAAATTGCTGGAGGTGAAAAAAGTAAAATTCCGCCGGTTGTGGGTAGAGATCACGTCAAATTGGGACGTTGGTTAACTGCTTCTGTCGTGGGAATCAGTCTGATTGCTCTAGCTTATTCGATTGTCTATAAAAGCTTTATCCAAAAGAATCTCTGGCAAGAAAATAATCCCCAAGCTCTATTAATCGTCTTGATGTTTGTCGCTACCACCGCATCTTTAATTTTATTATTACGCGCTCGACCCAAATTGTGGCGAGGGATATTTGCCACCTTGACGGGAATGGGATTGATTATTTTAGGAGCGCAAGATGGTGTCTGGCGATTGAGTAATGAATGGTATTGGTCGCACTATTATTATGGAATAGTGGTTTCTTTATTGATGATTTTTTCCGTAGCAATTGTGGAAGATATCTATAAAGACCGTACTAATCGCTGGCGGAATTTACATATTATTCTCAACTGCTTGGCTTTATTGTTGTTTATCGGACAGGGAATTACTGGCTCGCGAGATTTACTCGAAATTCCTCCCGTCGGGAAGCAAAAAGCAGCGATTGAACATACTTTAACCGCCAAACAAATTGATAGTTCATTGAACCTCGATCGCTCAATAAATAAAATAAACGACCGCGTTCAATGATAAATGTCCGATGAATTAACCAATTTTAAGTAATTCCACATCAAAAATTAGGGTAGCATTGGGGGGAATAACACCACCAGCACCTCTTGCACCATATCCCAATTCTGGAGGAATGATTAAAGTACGTCTTTCGCCGACTTTCATATCACCTACTCCTTCATCCCAGCCTTTAATCACCTGTCCCACACCGATTTTGAAGGAAAAAGGACGATTGCGATCGCGAGAACTATCAAATTTAGTGCCGTCTTCTAAAGTTCCCGTATAGTGAACGGTAACATTTTGACCTGGTTGGGGGTTAGCACCGTTTCCTTCTTGAACTACGATATATTTTAAGCCTGAAGGAGTTGTCTGTGCTTGGGACATATCCATAGAATTATTTGCCTCTTGTGTATCAGTATTTTGAGCTATCAATTGAGGAGAATTGGTAGGTTGTTGTAGTTGTTCGGCGATCGCTTGTTGCTGGTTACTGTTGCCCATAAAGGCAGATACGATTAAAATCGAGCCGCAAAGAATAACTACAGCAATACTAATGAGGATTCCATTACTCAATTTTTTTACCACCTTTTATTTAAATCCCTAGAATTACTCCAGAGTCATTGTATAGCAGAATAGGAACTAGGAACTAGGAACTAAGAACCAAGAGCAAATCACCCTCAAGTCCGCCTATTGGTTAAAATTAATTCTGTAGTTCAAACTAACCAAATGGCAGAGCTTAGAGATAATCTACCTCCAGCTAATATTGAGGCTGAAGAAGCAATTTTAGGTGGTATATTACTCGACCCCGAAGCAATGGGAAGAGTAGCGGAATTGTTAGTTAAAGATGCTTTTTATGTTCTGGCTCATCAAGAAATATATAATGCGGCATTAATATTACATAGTAAAGGGAAGCCCACAGATCTAATGTCTGTAAGTCTTTACTTGAGCGATCGCGATTTATTAGAAAAAGTAGGAGGTACGACTAAGTTAGCTCAATTACTCAATCGTACTGTTTCGGCTGTCAATATCGACCGCTATAGTAATTTGGTGATGGAAAAATATATCCGTCGTCAGTTAATTGCTTCGGGTCATGAAATTGTCGATCTCGGTTACGATAATGCCAAAGAATTAGAAGTAGTTTTAGATGAGTCAGAACAAAAAATCTTTCGTCTCACCCAAGAACGTCCTCAAGATGGCTTAGTGCCTATTGCTGAGACTTTGGTTAATACTTTTAATACCATTGAGGAATTACACCAAGAAACCACTCTACCGGGTATTCCCTCTGGTTTCTACGATATCGATGCTATGACGAGCGGTTTTAGCCGTTCTGACTTAATTATCATTGCCGGCAGGCCATCAATGGGGAAAACAGCCTTTGCTCTCTGTGTGGCTTCCAATATTGCCAGAGACTCCCGCTTACCCATTGCCGTTTTTAGTTTAGAAATGTCGCGGGAACAATTAACCCAAAGATTGCTCTCTAGTGAATCTAAAATTCCCAGTAACCGCTTGCGGTCAGGTAGAATTGCTCAAAATGAATTTGAACCCTTAGTTAATGCCGTAGGGAACTTATCGGAATTGCCCATCTTTATCGACGATACGGCAAATTTAACCGTGATGCAAATGCGATCGCAAGTACGTCGTCTTCAAGCACAGCAAAAAGAACCATTAGGTTTAGTTTTATTAGATTACCTGCAATTAATGGAAGGGGGAGACAACGACAATCGCGTCCAACAACTATCCAAAATGACCCGTTCTCTTAAAGGATTAGCCAGAGAATTAAATGTTCCTATCATTGCCCTATCTCAACTCAGTCGCGGCGTAGAACAGAGAAATAACAAACGTCCCATGTTATCTGACTTAAGGGAAAGCGGCAGTATCGAACAAGACGCAGATCTGGTAATGATGTTATATCGCGATGAATATTATAATCCCGATAGTCCTGATCGCGGTATTGCTGAAGTTAGCATCGTTAAACATCGTAATGGCCCTGTAGGTACAGTAAAATTAATTTTCAATGCCGAACAAACTAAGTTTGAAAATTTAGCCAAACCAAGTGGATATTGATTGGGTAGTAGGTAAGAAGTATTAAATAATTTTGCCTTTTTAGATTGGGCGATCGCACACTATACGTCTTATATATTCTTAGTTATTGTTAACCATCATGCTACCTATATTTGTTTCCATCAATTCCTCTAACTTAATTAGGTTACTCTGTCGTCTGAGTATAGCGATCGCTCTAGTTGCTCCTTTGGGTTGTAGTCCGATTGATTCTGAAGAAGCGCAAACCGAACGGGGTTCACAAGCCTTGGAGGCAAACTCCAGGGAAGACTCCTCATCCCCTGAAATGAGGCAACAACAACAAATTGCTGCTGTGGATACGGCGATCGCCAGTCAAGCACAATTAGAAAGTGTCGAAGAGTATACAGGGACGACTTTACCTCAGCGAGAAATAGCAGTGCGATCGCGCACTGAAGGACAGATACTCGATATTACCGTAGATGTGGGTGATACAGTACAGAAGGGGCAAGTTATAGCGCGAATCGACGACGATATCTTAACTTCAGAGGTAGTCGAAGCAGAAGCAGAAGTGGCAGCACGTGGGGCAGAAGTAGCCAGTTTACAAGCAGAAGTCAATGATGCCCAAGCAGCAGTAGAGCGATCGCGCTTGGAATTACAACAAGCTCAATCCGATGCTGCGCGTTCTGAACAATTGTATCGTGAAGGAGCTATTTCCGAACAAAGTGTAGAACTAGCTAGAACTGGGGTGGGGACTGCAACCCAAATACTACAATCTGCTCGACAACAAGTACAAAATCAAATTTCCGCCGTTAATGCTGCCCAACGTCGCGTTAAGGCGCAACAGGCGATCGTTGATCGCGCTCAACAAAGACAATCCCATTCTACTCTAGTCTCCTCTGTAGAGGGTTCTGTTTTAGAGCGAGTTTTAGAACCAGGAGACTTGGCACAACCTGGAAATGAAATACTGCGCTTGGGAGATTTAAGTCAGGTAAAAGTTCGGGTACAGATTTCTGAATTGGAATTGAATAATATCCGCCAGGGGCAACCAGCAGAAGTAAAATTAGATGCTTTTCGCGATCGCACCTTTAGGGGTAGAGTCAGTCAAATTTCCCCCGTTGCCGATCCTACTGCCCGTTTAATTCCCATTGAGGTAACCATTCCCAATAGCGATCGCGCCATTGGTAGCGGATTGTTAGCGCGGGTCAGTTTTGAACCCCAAACACAACAACAGGTAGTCATTCCCGAAACAGCAATTCAACTAGCATCTTCCCAGAATAAAGCAAATATAGACGAACAAACGGCAACGATTTTTGTGGTTAATAACAAGGGAGAACAAGTAACAGTGGAAGCGAGAAGCGTAACTATTGGTAAGACAGCCAATAATCGAGTAGAAATTTTATCGGGATTAAAACCTGGAGAACAATTTGTAATTCGCAGTAGTAGAGACTTAAAAGATGGGGAGCAAGTTCGTTTGAGTTTTATTTCGGAAACTTCTTAGAGGTTAATTCAGAGGGAGAAATTCGCTCCTTATTTTTATTTAATATTTATAAAAATAAAGAATCTGCACATTACACCCCCCCGTTACTTACTCTTGCGCTTCTCTGCACCCTTTAAGTCCATCGACGAAAGAATGCGCCATCTTCTCCTGCGTTGGTAGTTAGTTCTTCTATTTTTGCCATTTGCATTGCATTTAAGGGGGTGTAATTTTGTGCTACGGTAACATTAGATTCCAGTTGTTCAGGATTTTCGGCAGCAATAATGCAACAGTGTACTCCAGGTAAGGAAAGGCTGTAACCCATTGCTTGTTCCATACTCGACAAAATACCAGGTTTCAATAATCTACCGTATGCTGGTACTTTCATCGCAATTACCCCCACATTTTTTTCTTGGCACACTGGTAAAACTGTACTAGAAAAAGGACGGGGATGATGGATATCGGCGGCGTTGAGGGAAATTAAAGTGGTGTCAAAATCGTAGCGTCGTAATCCTTCGGCGATAACTTCTGGTTCATGATGTCCCGTAATTCCTGCAAATTTAATCAATCCTTGCTCTTTAGCTGCTTCAACGGCTTTAATTGCTCCTTGATCGCTAAAAATAAAGTCTAATTCTTCTGTGAAGGAAACGTGATGTAATTGCCAGGAGTCGAGATAATCTGTATTGAGAAGTTTTAAGGATTGCTCTAATTCTCGCCAGGCATTATCATAGTCTCTGGCGGCGGTTTTACTGTTAAGATAAATACTCTGGCGGTATGCTGGTAAAACTTTACCAAAGTGTTGTTCTGAAGCTCCATAGCTGGCTGCGGTATCGTAATATTTAATGCCCAATTCTAAAGCTTTTTCAATTAAAGCGATCGCTTCTTCTTCTTGGTTTTCCTTAGATATTGGGGTTTGTCCTGCTCCTCCTAGCCCTAAAATTGGTAAACTAATTTGAGTCTTACCTAATATTCTTTCTGGCATGGATTTAGGTGTAGATGAAACAGCTTTAGTTTGTTGTTTTGTTAAAGCTTGGCTGCCAATAATTGTTGCTGCTGCTACGCTACCAATAAGGAAGTTACGTCTATTGGTTTTTTCACTCATGACTTTAGATTAAAGATCTTAGAAGCATTCTAACGAAAATAGTTCTTTATTGATTAAATCATTTAGATACAAGTTTTTTGATCCTTAAAGAACAACAAGAGGTTTGATCGAGGATTATTGCCTACTTTCAAGCTGGTGATCAATGTTCAATGATAAATGTTAAATGAAATGGTAATTATTCATGGTAGTTGGATTGTAAAGTCGGAACAGAATTATTTTTTTATTTGGGGTGAGGCTTGGCGTTCCTTAGTGAATGGGGATGTTAATAGTATAGAAGAGGAGGGTTTAATTCATCCTTTTTGTTTGTCAACAGAGAAGTTACTGGCTTTTTTCAATAGTCATGAAATAGTTGCCAAAGATGTTTTAAACGAGGAGAATTTAAATAGTAATTGGATGACACGAGTAATTACTATTCCCAGTATTACTAAAGGTCGGGGTAAGAGTAAGAAAATACAGCCGATTTTTGCAGGGGATAGTCAGAAATTTACAGCGAATAATAAATCTTTAAAGTTATATGATTGGCAAGTAGAAGGGGTTTGTTTGGAAGCTACCGAAGCCCTAAATTTATTACAGGTATTATCTTTTATTTCTCTACAAGTCGATACTGATTATTTAGCTGGCGATATTCGATTTTGGTGTCATATTTATCGCTGGTGTTTGGATTTAATAGTGCGGCAAAAATTCTTACCTGGAATTGAAAACAATCGGGGTATTTGGCATCCTTTAATTGATAGTGAAAGCGATCGCGTTAGGTTTGCTAAATTTAGTCAGTTATTACCTAATGCTTGTTTGGCTTATAACAGTGAAGAATCAATACAATCTCAAGAATTATTATTGCGATCGCTCTCTCTTATTTTGGATACAAGATTACGAAGTTGGCTGGATTATAGTCCCGTTTCTGCTAAAGATATTACTGTTCAACCTTGGTTGCGATCGCTATCTCAAATAGACAGTCCATTAGAATTAGATGCTAAGAGTATTAATAGATTAGAAAATGCTCTTTATAATTGGACATTGCCCATTAGCGAGTATGTTGTTAATAGTCAAAATAAGAATTTAGGAGAAAATCAATATCGAGTTTGTTTATCTTTGCAACCACCAGAACTAAAGTCAGATAATCTAGAGCAACCAGACTGGAATTTAAAATATTGTCTTCAAGCTTTAGACGAACCAGAGTTTATTATCGACGCGGCTACTATCTGGCAATGTGCTACAGAGTCTTTAAAAATTAAAAGTAGAACTATTGTTAATCCCCAGGAAACTTTATTAAAAGGCTTAGGATTAGCTAGTCGTATTTATCAAGCAATAGCTGATAGTTTAGAACAAAGTCAACCCCTCGGTTGTCAACTCAATCCCATTCAAGTTTATGAATTTATTCGCGCCACTGCTTGGCAATTACAAAATAATGGCTTAGGGGTAAAATTACCCCCAGGTTTAGCATCGGGTGAAACAGAACAACGACTGGGAATTAAAATTACGGCAGGGGTAGATAAGAGAAAAGGCGATCGTTTGAATTTACAAAGTTTGCTCAAATATAAGTTAGAAATAGCCGTCGGAGATAAGACAGTTTCTAAAAAAGATTTTCAACGTTTATTAAACCAAAAATCTCCCATTGTAGAAATCAACGGACAATGGTTGGCTTTACAACCAGCTGATGTTAAAGCAGCACAAGCAGTTTTAAATAATACTAACGAAGCAATGAATTTATCTGTAGAAGATGCACTGCGTTTATCTACAGGAGATACTAAAGTTTTAGCTAAATTACCAGTAGTCAATTTTCAAGCAACGGGAGTTTTAGCAGGATTAATTAATAATTTAACCGATAATAAATCCGTCGAACCTATTACTGAAATTGCCGGTTTTAAAGGAGAATTACGTCCTTATCAAGCCAAAGGTGTGGGTTGGTTATCTTTCCTCGAAACTTGGGGTTTGGGTGCTTGTTTGGCTGATGATATGGGTTTGGGTAAGTGTATTTTACCAGAGAGTTTGGTATATGTAAACGGCACATTGCGATCGGCTGAAGCTATTTGGAATGAGGAAAGTAATCAACTAGAATTTGACGGTGAAGGCTATTGGAGTCAGCCTCAAAATCGACTCTTAGTCAACTCCATTGATGAAGTAACGGGTAAGATTGTTTTAGCTGCCATTGCTCGGTTATATCGTCAGCAAATCTCTGAAACTATTCATCGTATTAAATTAAAAGATGGTAGTGTTATTAATCTGACCAAGCAACATAAATTACTGACTGATAAAGGTTGGACTAATAATTTAGAAATTAATGATTATGTATGTGTGCCTAATAAATTAATCTGGCAAGGTAGCAGTGTAGATCGAGATTTAGTTAAATTTTTAGCTTGGCAAATTGCTGAAGGATATGAATTAAATGACAGAGCAACTTTGCGTATATCTCAAAAAGATTCAAGTCTTCTAGAATATTTACGTCAGACAATTATTAATTTCAGTCAAAGAAATGGCTTGAAAATAAATCAACCTCAAATTGTTATTGGTGAAAACGGTAGGGCTAATGATTTAGTAGTTAATAGCCAAGAATATCAACATTTTATTACTGCAAAAGGCTATCAATGGGGAAAGCGATCGCGCTATAAAACTATCCCCGATTTTATTATGAAAGCCGATCTAGATACCATACGTATTTTTCTACGTAATTATTTCGATGCCGAAGCTTCAGTCAATAATAACGTAGGTAATATTGAGATTAGTTCTGCTTCTCAATTACTAATACAACAACTAGCAACTTTACTAAAACGATTTGGTATTTGGTTGAGAATAGCTGTAAAACGAAAATCTGCCACAAATGGTAAAAATATTTTACGAGATTATTATAACGGCACAATAGGTGGAAATGGAGCGAGGCTTTTTTGTGATGAAATTGCTTTTGGGAATTCTCTCAAACAACAAAAATTAGAGCAAATATATCTCAAGGAAACTAACAATAATTTAGAAGATGAACGGATAACAAATTCTTTAGATATAGACTACAATGAGAGTAGCCAGAGAATAAATTCTTTGTCTTATAATTTAAATCCGTTTAAACGGATTTCGGATGTTAGCCAAGAAATTGATTTCTTGGTAAATGGTAGTAATGCTATAACCTTAACTGATGACTTAACAACAACCAAACAACAACTACAGCAATTATTAGACCGAGAAGTATTTTACTGTCAGATCGAATCAATTGAAGAAATAAATTATACAGGCTGGGTATACGATTTTGAAGTCGTCGAACATCATAACTTTGTGGCTAATAATATTATCTGTCACAATACCATTCAAACTATTGGTTTCTTACTCCATCTCAAGGAAGAAGACAATTTAACCAAGCCAACTTTATTAGTATGCCCCACTTCGGTTTTAAATAACTGGGAAAGAGAAGTCAGGAAATTTGCTCCCAATTTAAAAACATTAATTCATCATGGAGATAAAAGAAATAAAGGTAAAACTTTTGCTAAAGAAGTTAAAGATAAACAATTAGTTATCACTAGCTACTCTTTAGTACATCGGGATTTAAAAACTCTATCTACTGTAGACTGGCAAGGTATAGTTTTAGACGAAGCACAAAATATTAAAAATCCTGCTGCAAAACAATCACAATCAGTGCGAGAAATAGCCGCAGGTTTTAGAATTGCTCTTACAGGTACTCCTGTAGAAAATCGCCTGTCAGAATTATGGTCGATTTTAGATTTCCTTAATCCTGGCTTCTTAGGAAAACAAGCATTTTTCCAAAAAAGATTTGCTATTCCCATCGAAAAATACGGCGATCGCGATTCTTTAAATATTTTACGTTCTCTGGTACAACCTTTTATTCTTCGTCGTCTCAAAACCGATAAAAAGATCATTCAAGACTTACCAGAAAAACAGGAAATGAATGTCTTTTGTGGCCTTTCTACTGAACAAGCCGAACTGTATGAAAAATTAGTAAATGATTCCCTAACTCAAATAGAAGACTCCGAAGGAATCAAACGCAAGGGCCTAATCTTAACTCTGTTATTACGCCTCAAACAACTCTGCAATCACCCTGAACTACTAAATCCTAGTAACAATAAAAAAATTAAAATAGATTCAGGATTTAGCAAGCGATCGGGTAAACTTTTACGTTTAGAAGAGATGTTAGAAGAACTCATTGCAGAAGGCGATCGCGCTTTAATCTTTACCCAATTTTCTGAATGGGGAAAAATGATTCAACCTTATTTATCTACTAAATTAAATAACGAGGTTTTATTCCTCTACGGTGCAACTTCCAGACAAGCTAGACAAGAAATGGTCGATCGCTTTCAAAACGATCCTAATGGCCCCAAGATATTTATTTTATCCCTAAAAGCTGGCGGTACGGGATTAAATTTAACCAGAGCAAATCACGTCTTTCATGTAGATAGATGGTGGAATCCCGCAGTAGAAAATCAAGCTACAGATCGGGCTTTTCGTATCGGACAAAAACAAAACGTACAGGTACACAAATTTGTCTGTTCGGGAACATTAGAAGAAAAAATAAATGACATCATCGAAAGTAAAAAAGAACTTGCTGAACAAACCGTAAATGCCGGTGAAAATTGGCTGACAAAATTAGATACAGATAAGCTAAGAAATCTCTTATTATTAGATCGCGATCGCCTAATTGATGATGGGGAATAATAAAATAAGTCAAGTCGTTTTATTTTAATTAAAAATTAAAAACTAAAAAAGGAAACTGGAATTAAAAGTTATCTTTTGCAGGGTTGTATTTCATCTTACTCGCGATCGCGATAATCCCTAAAATAGAAACCAAGTCCGATCGCAAATGAAAATAATTATTATTTGTGCATGAGCCTGTCATTAAAACAGAAAATCATCACCCAATAGAATTAAAAGAGGGAAGTGTAATTAAAAGGCTATTAATAACGGGGTTGTATTTCAATCTTATATGAAATCCCAAAATGAATGCTACAAATTAATGCTCCTACTTCCTCTACTTTTCATCTGTGACAAACTTTAAAGTATTTCATCTTACTCACGATCGCGATAATCCCTAAAATAGAAACCAAGTCCGATCGCAAATGAAAATAATTCTTATTTGTGCATGAACCTGTCATTAAAACAGTTTAACGAGATTTGTCATTGAAACTTAAAAGCGATCGCGCCAGACAATTCGCTAAATTTTGGGAGACTTATACCATAAGTCCAAGTAGGGCTTGCTGAATTTTGCTAATAAAAATAAAATTTGTTATCTTATACATAGTCATAACGAGTATGAGTTTTTGATAAATTTAAGGTAAGTACTAATGGTTAAAATAGTTGGCATTACAGGCAGTCTCCGTCAGGGTTCTTACAGTGTTCTAGCTCTCAAACAAGCAGCAGATAGAGTACAAGCATTAGGTGCAGAAGTAGAAGTCATCGATCTTAAAGATTTAAAATTACCCTTTTGTGATGGAGGAGATGAATATCCCGACTATCCCGATGTAGAGATTTTGAGAGATAAAGTAAAAGCCGCAGGTGGTTTAATTTTGGCGACACCAGAATATCACGGTAGTGTTAGTGGAGTTTTAAAAAATGCTCTAGATTTAATGAGCTTTGAGCATCTATCGGGTAAGGTTGCGGGATTGATTAGCGTATTGGGGGGACAATCTAATAGTAATGCTCTCAACGATCTGCGAGTTATTATCAGATGGGTACACGGATGGGTCATTCCCGAACAAGTAGCAATAGGACAAGCTTGGCAAGCTTTCGACGGAGAAGGAAAATTAACCGATGAAAAACTAGCTAAAAGATTTGATGGTTTTGCCCAAAGCTTAGTAGATAATACGATCAAACTCAGTAAATAAAATGAATTTGAATCAATACGGTGGGTATTGCCCATCCTGGTGTCTCAAGCATGAATTTAATTTCAGCTGCGAAATTCTTCCACCGCTTCTGTATATTCTATGGGTAATACGGCAACTACATTGTCAGGAGGATTGGGTACGGTATAGTGAGTCATGACTTGGCCGCCAAAGGTATTTTCGGCAGCTTTTAAACCAGCTTCCATTGCCGGTCTAACTTCAGAAATTCCCCCACGAATTGCCACCAGAAAATTGCCTTTTTCGGCTTTGTCAAAATATACGAGGGTCACTCTACCACCTTTAACCATAGCATCAGCAGCAGCTAAAACAGCAGGAAAGCCTAATGTCTCAATAACACCAACCGCTTCTTGTTGAGGCATAAATTTTCTCCTAAAATAAGAGATTTAAGAATTAAAAATATTAGTTGTCAACTAGTACTAGTCTAGATATTTCCTTACCTAAAGGTAAATGGTATTACATATTTTTTTGAAATTCCTCTAATAAATCTAAAAGATTTACTTTGCTTTGCATGGGTAATAAATCTAATAATGGTAATTCTCGATTACCACCACCTAATTTAATGGGAATTTGCCGCAAAATATCGGTAACGTCATCTTCATTCAGAGAATTGGATTCGAGTAGAGGATAAACTTTTTCAGCAATTTCAGTATGGACGTGAGCGTCGCTTAAATAAAGATGCCATTTGGCAACATCAATATAGACGTTTTCACCAATTTGCGCTGCTAAAGCTTCAATTTCTGGAGTACTAGCCATTAGATTTCACCGATGAATAATCTGCGATCGCTTTAATGTAGATAAAGTGTAGTATTAAGATGCCCAACCAAATGCCATTTACCCAAATTAACCAAGACCAATTAGCCGACTTGAGATTATGCACAAACCATAAACCAGAATTGGTAGCAGCGAATATGCCGACATGAATGGCAAAATTCATTAGGTCATCTAAACGTCTGTATTCTGGGTCTGTTTTGCGGTCTGGTTTGCGAGGCCAACGAGGAGGCATAGATTCTCAACTTAAATTAAACACCATAATTTTCAATTACTTTTATTGTATCGGTTTAGTTACTCTTTTCGTCTGCAAAATAATCACCGGATTTACCCCCTGTTTTACTAACTAAACGAATTTCTTTTATCTGCATCGACTTTTCTAAAGCTTTTGCCATATCGTATAGAGTTAGAGCAGCTACAGATACTGCGGTGAGAGCTTCCATTTCTACTCCTGTTTCAGCCTTAGTAGTAACAGCAGATGTAATTTGATATCCGGGTAATTCAAAATCGGGAGAAATCTTAACTTCAATCTTGTGTAAAGGTAGAGGGTGACACAGGGGAATAAGATGAGCCGTTTGTTTGGCTGCCATAATACCAGCTAGCTTGGCCGTAGCGATCACATCACCTTTGGGGGAATTTCCTGCTTCAATAGCCTCTAGAGTGGCTGGTGACATAATTATTTTAGCCATGGCTTGAGCTTGACGTACTGTGATTGGTTTAGTAGAAACATCTACCATTTGAGCTTCTCCTCTCTCATTGAGATGGGATAGGCGATCACTTGTATTTTTTTTTTGCATAATTTGATTGAGTTGTGATACGATGATTAATCGTTGAGTAAATCCTAATAGGGTTATAGCTCAAGCTAGTTAAGGACGTGTAGCTCAGTGGATTAGAGCACGTGGCTACGGACCACGGGGTCGGGGGTTCGAATCCCTCCTCGTCCGTTTTATTGTTTGTGTGAATGCTACTGACTATTACAATAGCAACTTCTCTATCCCACAAACTCAAACACAATTACAACAATTCAAGAATCATTGATACTCTTGGTGCCTAAAGGCGAGAGTATTCTTGGTTCACTGATTCATCTTACCCACATCAGGTGTTGCCACCAACCAAGATAGAGGATAAATCTCCCCAAGCGTTTAAGTCCAATAACTCGGACTTGCTTCCGATATGCCCTATCGTATAGTTGCTTTTTTTAACTATTTATTACAAAGATGGTCAGAAGCCCACAATTTTCTTGCGTTTAATGCAAGATAGAAGTATGAGAACAAAGAGCGAATCTCCTCAATCGATACAATAGGGAGGATGTCACAAATGAGTGAAAAAAATTACATTTTAATTTCGGCAACTGTTTTTGCTTTGGTTGCACTCTTACATTTGGTTAGACTGTTTACTCACTGGTCATTTCAAATTGGTGCTATGACCGTTCCGCTCTGGGGTTCATGGCTTGGACTTTTAATTGGAGCTACATTGAGTATCTGGGCGTTTCGCCTCTTATCTCAGTGGAAGATTAGTCACCAATAATTAACTACAAGCGATCGCTTTTAAAAATTGCCCGACCTGGAGATTGGTGGTTATCACTCATGGTGAGGTCGCAGCCAGGGAAATTTTGGGGTGTGAGGAGTAAAAAACCATTTGTTGCATAGTAATATTTATTTGAATAAATTTATAGTTGTTTTAATAATTATTTTATACTTATTTATAACTGATTTTGGATTCAAGAAAGCTCTAGCTCAAGAAGAGAGTATAACTTATTTAACTGAAAATATTTTACAAGAGCATCTCGCGAATTTAGCCCAATCAGAAGGTAGACAGACCATCGATTTAAGTAACTATATCATCGATTTAACCAATCCAGATAATGAATTTAGTAATCAGTTTTATCAACAAATAAAAGCTCGATTGGTTCGCGATCGCTTGCCAATTTCTTTAGATTTAAGTAATTGTATTATTCAAGGCAATTTCGATTTCACTCGTTTGGTAATTAGTACTCCTCTAACTGAAGGGGCGTTGTCTTCTCTGTTAACTCCTATAGAACGGGAACAAATTAAAAATTATCGTCAATTGAGGGAACAATCTCAATTTCAAATTCCTACAGTTAATATTTGGCGGGGTATTTTAAAATTAGATCGTACTGTTTTTACAGGAACGGCAGATTTTGCTAATATTTTGTTTCTTCAAAATGTTTCAGCTAAAGAAACTAATTTTCAACAATTAATTCAGTTTAGTGGTAGTTATTTTAATAAAAATATCGATTTTAGTAACACTATATTTAGTGTAAATGCTAATTTTGATCGCTTGCGTTTTTTAGATGATGCTGAATTTAATCAAGTGCAATTTCAAGGTGTAGCTAATTTTCAGCATAACTATTATGAAGGAAAAGCAGATTTTAGCAAAGCAGTATTTTCCCAAGTAGCAGATTTTAGCAGTGGCATTTTTTTAAATCCCGCAAATTTTAGTCAGACTCAGTGGCGCGATCGCGCAATTTTTTCTAAGAGTAAATTTCTAGATTTTTTGGTTTTTAATAATGCAACTTTTGAAAAAAATCTTGCTTTTAGAGATATTTATGTCGCTTCTCTAATTGATTTTAAAGATGCTAATTTATTAAATAGAGTAGATTTTAGCAATGCTTTTTTTACCTCTTTAGCGAAGATTAATGCTGCTGGTTTAGCTTTTGATTCTGAAGAAGTAAAAATAATTGGTGAAAGCGGTGTTATTGGTCATGTTATTACTGTAGATAATTATGAAGGTAACGAAACTATTTTACGCAACTTAATTCATAATTTTCGCCATTTAGAACAAATTGCCGATGCCAACCAAATTGAATATCAAAGAGAAAAATTAAAACTCCAACAACTAGGCGATCACATTATGACAACTCCGTGGAAATCAATTTTTAGCTTTACTTGGATTGGTGAAATTTTAACTTGGTTAGGGTTGAGTTTATTATTACTTTTAGGAGACTATGGGACGAATATTAACTTAATTTTGAGTATTGGTATTATCACAATCGCTTTTTTCAGTTTATTATTTTGGTTAATTGACCGCTATCGTCCAGGCATTTCTAAACCGATTATTCCCAGCCGCTATGAAACTATTTGTATGGTAAGTAGCTATCTCACTTTAACTCTATTTGGTATTGTCAATATTTTTATTACTACCGATAAACCTTGGCTGACTTTAGCTTGTCTGGCAATTATTTTATTACCACTACCAATTACTTTTTTAGTTCGTTTATTTTGGCAACCTAGATATCATAAACTACTAGATATTACCTATTTTGTTGAAGATGGCTCATTGCGTCAGTTTCGTTTTCTCTTTGGTAGATTGCCAATTATTCCTAAATTTCCCTTTTTTCGCGACCGCTATCAACCCATACTCTGGAAAAAACGCTGGAATTGGCTGAATTATTATGATTTTAGTTTTAATAATATCCTGAAGTTTGGTTTTAACGATATTCGCCTGCGTGATCAGCATTTACCAGGAATTATTGCTACTTTAGTTTGGTATCAGTGGTGTCTCGGCGGACTGTACATCGTTCTCTTATTGTGGACTCTTTCCCGAACTATTCCAGGTTTGAATTTACTAATTTATTTTTAACATTTCTAAATCTTTAACTCGATCTTAAACTTGCCATTAATGATATACTTACTATCAAAATTGTTGAGAACAATTCTTAAAAACTCACCAATTTGTCTAACATTATTATCTAATTGCGAGATCTTTTTAATTCTCACTACTCCTAGTAAATATGAAACAACCAGTCATACTCGAACTGAACAATGTAGTTAAATTATTTGGCAAAAGTCAAGCGATACCAGTAGCTCAGGTGAGCTTGAGTTTACAACAAGGAGAATTACTGGGGTTACTAGGTCCTTCTGGTTGCGGTAAAACTACATTGTTGAGAATAATTGCGGGTTTTGAATCCATTTCCCAGGGGACTGTCACCATAGCAGGGCAAATAGTGAGCGACAATGGTTATTGTCTCCCCCCAGAAAAACGACAAACTGGAATGGTTTTCCAAGACTATGCTTTATTTCCCCATCTCACAGTGGCAGAAAATTTAGCTTTCGGGTTAAAAAATCCTAGACTGTTGGGGACGAATTCTGTAAGTCAGCAAAAAATTAAGCTGAGAGTTAGGGAAGTTATGGAATTGGTAGGACTTGAGGGACTTGAGAAACGCTATCCTTACCAACTATCTGGAGGTCAACAACAACGAATTTCTCTAGCCAGGGCCTTAGCACCACAACCGGCTTTAATCTTGCTAGATGAACCTTTAAGTAATCTTGACGTTCAGGTGCGCCATAGATTGAGAGCCGAAATTCGCTCGATTTTAAAAGCCGCAGGTACATCAGCTATTTTTGTCACTCACGATCGCGAAGAAGCATTGGCAATTTCAGACCGTATTGCGGTGATGCGCCAGGGTAAATTAGAGCAAATAGGAACACCAGAAGAAATTTATACTCAGCCGACTTCTCGTTTTGTAGCTGAATTTGTTACTCAAGCTAACTTTATCCCTGCCACAAGAATTGATCGAGTTTGGCAAACGGAAATTGGACAAATAACTCTTCCTCCTGCTAACAATCTACCCAATTGCGATCGCGGTGAATTGATGTTACGTCAGGAAGATTTGACGATCGCCCTCGATGAAAATTCTTCTATAGTAGTTACAGCCAGACAATTTTTAGGTAAAGAATATTATTACACCTTATCAACTCCTTCAGGTAAAATTCTTCACGCTCGCACCAGTCTTAGTCGGGCGATCGCCGTAGGGGCAAAAGTCAGTGTATCTATTATGAGTGCATCCCAAATTTTTCCTGTTGCGGCTACCAAAGAATCCTATTCCGTTTCTATGGAAATGTGTGCTTAATTAGGGCGATCGCTTTTTAAGTAATACGTAATTAATTTTTTTGACAGAGTAATAAACCGAACCACTGTTGATCGTCAGTGTATTGTTTAATTAATTGTAAACCTTGAGTTTGTAGATAATCAGACATCTCTGCTAGGTCGAATTTACGAGAAATTTCGGTTAAAACTGTTTCACCCTCAGCAAAATTGACTACCAAATCGAGATTTTTTAGTCGAACAGTCTGAGCTGGCTGGCTAATTAAATACATTTCAATTTGATTTTCGACTCGATTGTAAATTGCTTGATGGCGAAATAAATCTAGATTGAAATCAGCATCAAACCGCCAATTGAGATGCTGCAACATATTGAGATTAAATTTAGCTGTAATTCCCTGGCTATCGTTGTATGCTGCTTCTAGAATCTCTGGAGATTTTTGTAAGTCTATTCCTAATAAAAAATAATCTTGGGAATTAAGTGCCAAACTGATTTTATGGATAAAGCGATCGCATTGTTGGGGATTTAAATTACCAATACTGCTACCTAAAAAAATAATTGTCCTCTTGCCAAAAGCATTATTTTGTAATTGTTGCAATGCTTGAGTATAGGTAGCGACTTTTCCCTGGATCTTTAAATAAGGATAATCGGCTAATAAATTGTAGGCACTATCTTTGAGAATACTATCACTAACATCTATGGGTAGATAATATAAAAAATTATTTAAGTCCAGATAAGCATCTAATAGTAAACGGGTTTTTGTCGAACTACCGCTACCTAATTCTACCAGTTCCATCCCTTGAGTAATTCGAGCAATATCTGCTGCATATCGTTCTAAAATCTGACTTTCAGTACGGGTAGGATAATATTCTGGTAACTGACAGATTTGTTCAAATAGTTGAGAACCCAGGCGATCGTAAAAATAACGAGGAGGGAGGGTTTTAGGAGTTTTTTGTAGTCCTAAAATTACTTCTCGATTTTCATCTCTGGCTACTTGTTGACTATTTAAGAGATATTCAATTTGCAATCTATTTGGAATGTCCGATCCCATGGAATGTTTTGTTTGACTCAAAGA
>JBHJNX010000221.1:0-9977 GCA_050330335.1 Pleurocapsa sp.
AGCAAATTCTCTTTGTGCTTCTGGAGTAAATAAAAATTCGGCAAAAGCTTGAGCCACTTCTCTAGTTCCGCGTTTATCCACATTAGCATCAACAACTGCCACAGGATTATCAATAGAAATATTATAATCAGTGGGAATTACATAAGGTAAAGACTGACCTTTTTGCTGGGCCAAAATTACTTCATTTTCATAATTAATTAAAATATTGCCTTGTCTTTGTTGAAAAAATACATCACTAGCTTCTCTAGCATCTTTAGGTAAAATTGGGACGTTTTTATAGACTTTTTCTGCAAATAGTTCTGCTTCTTGTTCGCTACCACCAGCTTGAGAAACTGCACTCCAAAGTCCCAGATAATTCCATCTTGCTCCTCCAGAAGTTTTCGGGTTAGCAGTAATTGGTTGAATACCATCCTTAGTTAAATCTGACCACTGAGAAACTGGAACATTTTCATCTCGTTTAACTAGAGCAATAACTGATTTATGAACGATTGAATCATTAGGTAATTCCTGTTCCCAATCTGGTTCGATTAATCCTGCTTGCTCAATCTTTTTAGTATCTAATGCCAGAGCCAAAGCCACGATATCTGCCTCTAAACCATCAATTACGGCACGAGTTTGAGAACCAGAACCACCATAACTTTGTTCGATAATCACATCTTGCCCAGTTTTAGCTTTCCACTGTTCGGCAAATTTAGGAATAATTTTCTCATAAGCACTTTGGGTAACAGCGTAAGACACTAAAGTTAACGTGACTTTTGAAGGTTCTCCTTCTGCTTCGCTCTGGGCTGTCGAGCAACCTGCTAAAGCACTGCTACTGAGCAATCCGACTAGCATCCAACCTAAAATTTTTCTTTGTTTTGTCATTGTTTTTTATTTTATTTTTGCTTGTTTATTGTTGTCATCATAATCCAAGTCAATTTAAATTTCAATACATTTAAAATTCATTTCTGTTGATCAGGCGAACTAAAAAGCTTATGGGATGATAGAAATAAGGACTCATCCCCGTCCGTAAGGAAAACAGCAAACATCAAACTATGGCTAAAACCGCAAAATCGAACAAAATTGATGTAATTGAGCAGTTAGTTAGCAATAACTATCTTTTTAAAGGTTTAGATAAGGATTGGCTCAAGCAGACTCTCCCTGCTGCTAGCCTGAAAGTAGAAAAGCTGTTTTCTAATCGCCCGATATATACAGCTTTTTTACCCGAAGAATCGATTGAAGTGCTTTATATCATTCTCGATGAGGGGATTGTTATTTCTCGTAGTGCGCCGTTAGACCGAATTATTTCCATCGCCTATCCAGGAAGTTGTTTTGGTGAAAGAAATTTACCATTTAGTTACGGACTGGCAACTAAGGCTTTTCCGACTTTGGTGGAAGCTTATAAAACTACCCATGCGATCAAACTTCCCCTAGCAACGGTAGAACAAATTTATCAAGAAAATGAGTCTTTTCGCGATCGCTATCGTTTATTATTTGAATTACAAGAAAAATTTCAATATCATCTACTTAATTGCAGTGCTTATCCTCCCCAAGCAGTAGCATCTTTACTGAGGGCATTAATTTATCAGGAAAGGGAATTGGGTAATCAACCTAATTCTGAAGGAATATATACTTTCGATTTACCTGTGGATATTATTGCTCGTGCTTGTCAACTCAATCAGCGCACAGTAGAACAAGTACTTAAAGGAATGCAAAAGGTAGGTTTAATCGAACTAGCTAAGGGTAGTGACTTGTCTAGTGATATTATCCGCGTCATTGCACCAGAAAATTTAAAAGAAGTTTATGCTGCTACTAGAGATAAAGTTGCTTGGTGGCCCTTGCGTTAAACTAAGAGCTTGTATCTAGCCCGTAATTAAACTTTTAATTATTTTTAAGTAATAAGAAAATACTTAATTAATTGCCAACATTACTATAGATTCTACCCTTCCATGCGCCCCCTTTTCCCTGGTAATGTTTCCCAGCAGAATCGATAGTCATCAGTGTATACAGTAAAGCGATCGCGGGTAAACTAAAAGCCCATAAAATAGATAATTTATACAATCGAATAGTTGGTAGATAAGCAATGGTCATTAACAGCCATGTCATTAAACTAATTATGACTAATATCCAGTTAGTAATTATTAGTCCAATGAGCAAAAAAATCGGCGGTATCAAATAAACTATTCCCATGCCTAAAACAGTGATAATTAATAATAATGGAGAATAATTTAATTGAGTATAAGCAGTACGAGCAATGGTAGACCAAATAGTTTTTAAATCCTCATAAGCTCTCAAACTAATAGTAGTTTCTGTCAATCCCAACCAAATTCCTGCTTTATTTGATTTAATAGCTTTCGCCAAAGTACAATCATCGATTAAAGCATCTTTAATACTATCGATACCGCCAATATTTTCTAAAGCCTGACGGCGAATTAAAAGACATCCTCCTGCGGCGGCGGCTAAAGAGCGATCGCGGTCATTTACCCAAGAAAAAGGATATAATTTCTGAAAGAAAAAGACAAAAGCAGGTATTAATAATTTTTCCCAAAAACTCTGACAGCGTAACAATACCATTAAAGAAACTAAATCTAAATTTTCAGTTTCTGCTTTAGTAACTAACTGCAACAAATTATGGCAATCGTGTTGAATATCTGCATCAGTAAATAAAAAATACTCTGGTTGAAGGTTTAATTTATTAGCACGATCTATTCCTTGTTTTATTGCCCACAATTTACCCTTCCAGCCAGCAGCTAAAGGTTGTCCCGCAACAATTTGAATTTTATCTTGTTTATTTAATTCTGTGGCTATTTTTTGAGTAACTTCCCTAGTGCGATCGCTACTATTGTCATCTACTAACACTATCGAAAAAGTACCAAGATAATCTTGATTCAATAACGAAGCAATACTAGTTGGCAATACATCGGCTTCATTTCTAGCAGGAACTATAGCACAGATAGTAGGATAAGGAATTAATTTTATTTCTGTAGTTACTAACCGTTGGTTTGCCAGCCAAAACCCACCCCAAAATAATAATAAAAACAACCAAATAACTAAAGATAAGCTAGCTAGAAAAATTAACATTTTTTTGTTGCTAATTATGTAAACTATTTATTTTGTCCTGTCTTTTGTTTATTCCATACTGTCCGATTCTAAATTTAAAAACAAACTTATTGAAAAATAGTTATGAATTTTAGGTAAAATCGCCTATTTTAATCTATTTTAAATTGAATTATTAGAAATTGATTTGATACTATAGCGATCAATATAAGAAAAAATACGGAGACAACAATGTCTTTAAAAATCGATCTATTTTCGGGAATAACTCGTAAATCGAGTTTTATTATGGCATCTATTTTAGCTATAAGTGTATTTACACCCAGCTATATAACTAAAGTTCGCGCCGGTGACTTAGAAAATCCAAGCAATATATTTCTAAATTCTCCCCGCTTAATTCGCACCGCCCCCACTAATTCAGCACCCAATAATCCTGCAAAATATCATTTTACAATTGAAGTCCCCGAAAATGCAGGAACGCCCTTAAAAGCAGTTACTATTACGCAAAAACCCAACCTTGAACAAATCGAATTTGATCTTAGTAAAAGTACTGCCTTTTTAGGCAATAGTTTTTCCGGCGGAGAAATAGTAAATCTTGCCAACAATACTGGAGAATCACCACCAGACACTAACGGAGTAACTATTGTTTTTGACCAACCCATTCAACCCGGTAATACCGTTACAGTTGCCCTAAAAGCCAAAAGAAATCCATTTTTTGGGACTATTTATCTCTTTGGAGTGGAAGCTCTCCCCGAAGGAGAAAATAGCCTAGCATTATCTTTAGGTTCTGGCCGTTTGCGTTTATCTCGTAATTAATAGGGAACAGTAATCAGTAAGCAGTAATAAATGATACTTATTACTTATTACTTATTTCCTCATCCTGCTTTAGCTACCACACTGTCACCAGTTAATAATTTAATTGCTTGTCGATATTGTAAATCAGCTTCTGTGCCGATTTTAGCAAACCCAATTGGTTCTTGAGGCACGACCAAATCTGGTTGGATACCAAGTTTATTAATATCTTTATGACTGGGAGTTTCGTACTTAGCTACCGTTACTGCTAACCCCGCACCGTCGGGTAATTCAAATAAAGATTGAATCAAACCTTTGCCAAAAGTTTTTTCTCCTACTAATAAGGCTCTGCCATTATCTTGCAAAGCACCTGCTAAAATTTCGCTAGCACTGGCCGTACCTTGATTGACTAAAACAATTAAAGGATCTTCAGTGAGAATTTCATGACTAGATTCAAAACTACCTATAGCACCCTGGCGATTAACTGTGTAAACAATCGTGCCATTGTCTAGCCACATTTTAGCTATTTCTATCCCTGCTTGTAATAAACCACCAGGATTGTTACGTAAATCGAGAATATAGGCTTGGGCACCTTGTTGTTCTAGCTTGCTGACTCCGTGAGCAATTTCTTGGGCAGCATTGGCACTAAATTGATTGAGACGTATATAACCAATGCGTTTATTGTCATAGATTTCTAAATTACTGTAAACCGGATTGAGCGCAATGCGATCGCGGACTAAATCCACATTCTTAATTTTTTCAGTATCATAGCGTTGTATTTTTAGAGTTACTTTAGTTCCCGTCACGCCGCGCATTTTTGCCGCCGCTTCATCTAAAGTAAGAGCTTTAGTACTAACACCATCAATTTCCAAAATTAAGTCTCTAGCTTTAATTCCTGCTGCTTCAGCGGGAGAACCTGCTAAAGGTGAAATGACTTCAACTAACTGAGTTTTTGGGTCAACATTAATTTGCAATCCTACCCCCGATAATTCTCCAGAGGTGTTTACCTGCAAACTGCGATACTGTTCTGGTCTGAGTAGTCTGGTGAAAGGATCGTCAAGACTAGCCAACATTTCTTCGATCGCCTGATAGGTTTCTTCGCGATCGTGTAAGGGTTTTTTGACTAATTTCTGCCGCAATAACCACCAGTTTTGATGGTTAAATGTATCGTCTACATAAGACTGGTTGACAATCCGCCAAGATTGTAGCAACAGTTTTTGTTCGTCTGTAAAAGCGTGAGCAGCAGGAGTATACCACAGCCAAGAAGACAACCAAACAAATACCAAGACAACAACCCAAAAAACTTTTTCGATCATGAGAGACAATTATCTAAAAACAATATTTTATTAGTTTAATTTAGCTATTCTTAACCAATTGTTACTAAATTATCTCATGTTAACCTTCCCCGACTTAAAAGCTAGAGAACAAGAAGAGATTGACTTTTAGTAACATAGCAATTCTCCGAACCAAAATTTAGTCAATTTACTTCAAGCAATAACGACACCAAGACTTAAAGCTATGTTACATTTTTTAAAGGGAAAAAGTTAGCTTTGGTTATCGATACCACTGCTACCTCAAACAACAACTTATATAAATTGGTGCGGTCTGCTACTATCAAATACGTTAAAGTTACGGACGACACAAGCCCCTTGCCCTTCGAGGGCGGGGACGCGTCCTTACAAACCGCACTAAATACCAAAACTTTTACGGTAGTCTCCACGACTCTGATAATCTAGTTCGGTAAGTCATCCATAACTATTTTTTGTTAGCTAATCTATAAGCTTCATGTTTTCTAAACAAGTAACTGACTCTAAAATCTATCAATGGTTTGATGATCGCCTAGAAGTTCAAGCAATTTCTGATGACATCACCAGCAAATATGTACCACCCCATGTCAATATTTTCTATTGTCTTGGCGGTATCACTTTAGTCTGCTTCTTAGTTCAGTTTGCCACTGGATTTTGCATGACTTTTTATTACAAACCCACTGTAACTGATGCTTTTGCTTCTGTAGAGTACATCATGAACGAAGTCAACTTCGGTTGGTTAATTCGTTCTGTCCATCGCTGGTCGGCTAGCATGATGGTATTAATGATGATCCTACATACTTTCCGCGTTTATCTGACTGGCGGATTTAAAAAACCCCGCGAGTTAACTTGGATTACTGGAGTAATCATGGCAGTAATTACCGTTAGCTTTGGTGTAACTGGTTACTCCCTTCCTTGGGATCAAATCGGTTATTGGGCGGTTAAAATTGTATCTGGTGTACCCGCAGCAATCCCGATCGTTGGTGATCAGATGGTAGAACTACTAAGAGGTGGTGCGAGTGTAGGTCAAGCTACTCTAACTCGCTTCTATAGCTTGCATACTTTTGTACTTCCTTGGTTGATTGCAGTATTTATGCTGCTTCACTTCTTGATGATCCGCAAACAAGGAATTTCTGGTCCTTTGTAAGCAAATCTTAACTAGACGAGAGGGGATGGGCTTGTCGTCTAATCTCAATTTAAGGGAAAATCAATAATATTAACCATCGTTCGATGAAGTGACAGCAACTGCAATTATTTTGCTGATTCATAAGTAAACAGAGGAGAACTATATGTCCACTTTGAAGAAGCCAGATCTCAGTGATCCGGCATTACGTGCTAAGTTAGCCAAAGGCATGGGTCATAACTACTATGGTGAACCTGCCTGGCCTAATGACTTATTATATATATTCCCAGTAGTTATTTTGGGAACTATTGGTATCTTAGTTAGTTTAGCTGTATTAGACCCGGCGATCGTCGGTGAACCTGCTAATCCTTTTGCTACTCCCTTGGAAATTTTGCCTGAATGGTATCTCTATCCTGTATTCCAAATTTTGCGGGTTTTACCCAATAAATTATTAGGAATTGCCTGTCAGGGTGCTGTACCTTTAGGTTTAATGTTGATTCCTTTCATTGAAAATGTCAACAAATTCCAAAATCCCTTCCGCCGTCCCGTAGCTACTACTGTATTTATCTTTGGTACTTTAGTAACTCTTTGGTTGGGAATCGGTGCAACTTATCCCATCGACGAATCTTTAACTCTCGGTTTGTTCTAAATCACCGAGGATTTTTAGACCCATTAGTACTATAGACGCTTGCCTTCAGCTTTTGTTTGGTTTTCTGAAACTTGGCAAAAGCGATCGCAAGCGTTAATTTATGAGGAATTTGGGAGGAAACAGAAAAAATCTTAAAATAACGGTAAAGCCAATGCTTATAGTCTAGGCGCGATCTGCGCAACTTTATTCATGACTGATATCGAACCTTCAGATAATACGCAAATTTCTAGTCAAGAATCTTCCCAGAAATCTGTAACGCTGCTACGCTGTTTAGTAGCCTCAATGATTTCTGGAGGAATTGCTTTTGGACTTTACTCTTTGATGAATTCCATCGTTCAAACCTATGCTACTAAACCCATAATATCTGCCAATCCTACCGCTCTGAGAATTGCTGTTGCAGTGAGAACTTTAGTGGTTGGGGTTGCAGCTTTGGGTACGGGGGTTTTCGGCTTAGTAGCTGTGGGTTTATTACTTTTAGGCATTCAAACTGCTATAATCAACTTAAAGCAGGGCAGAAAATCTGGAGAAGTTTAAACTAATTTGGATTCGGACGACTATCTTGTAGTGCTTCAGTAGTAATTAATTATTAGCAACCTCAAGATCTTCTCTGATCACCAAAATATTCTAGTATAATGAATACTCCTCAAACTATCTTTATCTAAGGAGTTCATTATTTATACACCTCCTTTAGCTCGTTTAATCGAACAATTACAATCGTTACCGGGAGTCGGCCCAAAAACAGCACAAAGATTGGCACTCCATCTGATCAAGCGACCCGAAAAAGAAGTTCAAGACCTAGCACGAGCTTTAATTGAAGCAAAACAGAAAGTCGGCTTGTGCAAAGTTTGTTTTCATCTGTCTGCCGAACCGGTTTGTTCTATTTGCAGTAACCCAAATCGCGATCGCACTACGGTCTGTGTGGTTGCCGACTCTCGCGATATAATTGCTTTAGAAAAAACTAGAGAATATCGTGGTTTGTATCATGTCTTAGGTGGTGTAATCTCTCCTATGGATGGTATCGGAATCGAACAACTCAACATCGAGGCTTTAGTCCGCCGAGTCACTCAAGAACAAATTAAAGAAATTATTTTAGCGATCAGTCCCAGTGTAGAAGGGGAAACTACCACTCTATATGTTAACGGACTCTTAAAACCATTTACCAAAGTTACCCGCATCGCTTTTGGTTTACCTATGGGAGGAGACTTAGAATACGCCGACGAAGTAACCCTAGCCAGAGCATTAGAAGGCAGAAGGGAATTAGATTAAAGTATTTGACTCGCTCCAGAGGGTAGAAGGCAGCAAGGGGTACTCCCGCAGCTAAGGTTTTAAGTTTTTAAATATCGTTCGAGGAATTCAGTTGTTTCTTGCCAAGCTTGTTCAGCGGCTTCTGGTACATAATTTTGTCCAGAGGGATTGGCAAAAGCATGACCTGCATTGTCGTAAATATGAAATTCTGAGGTTTTACCCAAGCTATCTAAAGTTTTTTCTAACTCTTTCACAGTTTCGACAGGAATCGATTCGTCTTCTGCCCCAAAGATACCGAGAATTGGTAGATTGAGGGTAGCTAAATCATTCGCGCTAACTTCACCAACTTGTCCCCCATAATAAATTACCGCCGCATCTAATTTATCGGGTAATAATAAAGCCGTATTTAACGACCAAGTACCCCCAAAACACCAACCAATCGAGCCTACTTTTGGTGCTTGTTTTTCTTGTGCTAGGTAATTATATGCTGTTTGCAAATTAGCTTGAGCCGCTAGGGGATTTTTATTCACTGTTTCTACTAACTGACGCGCCACTTCAGGAGATTGGGCTGTTTCTCCAGCATATAAATCTACTGCCAAGACCTGATAGCCTTCTCCCGCCAATCTACGTGCCATTGCTTCGATATTTTCATTTAATCCCCACCATTCGTGGATCGCAATAATTCCTGGTAAGGGCGCGCTAGCAGATTCGGGATAGGCATAATAACCATTAATCGAAATACCGTCGATAGTCACATATTCTACTGATTCGCTAGTAACAGGCACTTTTGGTTCTACTAGAGCGATCGCGGTGGGACTGGGATAATCATTTTGGTGAGAGGCTGTCCCCTGAATTGAAAAAGGAGTTTCTGTTGCTGGCGATCGCATTGATATTGCCAGACTGATTAGTAAAGCAGTCATAAAAGCCACTACTAAGGCTAACTTTCGTATAATTGTCATCGTATTGGTAGCATATATAATTCGGTCTTTAATCTAGCAAATAATTGTTTGATCGCAGATAAAGCTAGCAAAAAGCGATCGCGGTTTAGTAGCGATCGCTGAGTATTCAACAGTTATTTATTTTTAATTAATAATTGATATTCACCAGATTTATTAGCAGGAACTTCTGCCATTAAAAGGAACTCCCCTGCTTTGAGACGGGTTTCATAAACTGCCGCTTTGTCTTCAGGCATACCTAAAGTTGCCAAAGCAGAAGCCAATCCTGCACCAGCACTACCAGCGATCGCACCAGTAGCAGCACCGAGCAATACGGAAGTAATTGGTCGGTGCTGCAACTACAGAACCGATAAGACGACATTATCTATCTGTGCTTCTTGTTGAAAAACTGCGGTAATTGTACGTTCTGCTTGATATGCTTCTGCCATGTTGTTTAAATTTTAGCTGATTATTAATTACTGATGAGTGTTAATTAGGCATTAACTGGGGGTTTGGTTGCTGTACCAGAGCGATCGCCACTACCTTGTAAATTCTCACCTTCGATAAAGGAACGTAGCATCCAAGCCATTTCTTCGTGTTCTTCCATTAAACCAGTCAAGAAATCGGCAGTACCTTCATCGTGATATTCATCTCCACAGCGATCAATATCTTCTCTCAAGTTGCGAATTACTTGTTCGTGGTCTTGCACCAAGCGATCAACCATTTCATTAGCAGAAGGCAGATCGTTGGGATGTTCTTTGATAGTGCTATATTCGATAAATCCTGCTGCCGTACCCAGAGGATAACCACCTAAAGCGCGGACTCTTTCGGCTGTCGCGTCGATACTGGTAGTCAAAGCTTCATATTGTTCTTCCCACAAAGTATGTAAGGTG
>JBHJNX010000222.1:0-10094 GCA_050330335.1 Pleurocapsa sp.
ATTATAGAGAAGTATGAGGTATGAAGTAATTTCTCCAATTATGGCGATAGTACTTACTTTCCAATACACTAGTTATTTGACATATGCTCGCCACAGACGATAACTCCAATTCAATAAAAGAATTATCTGTTGGATTTTTTTAATTTGTAATTGAATTGCTTGATATTTACTTCTAAAAAGATGAATATTTTTGCTCCCTTGATAAATTACGGCTGGGGCAATATATAGTAAACTCCGAACGTAAAGTTCACAGTTAATTAAAAGCAAGGTAATTCTAATAACAACCTGTCTTAATTGCCAAATTTTAATTGCCAGATAAATATTGAGGATGGTAATTGATATATTGATTAAGATAATTAGAATTATCATTAAATTGTTTGAAGGTTAGTCAATGAATTGCTTAAACTCGCAACAATATAATTTGAAGCTTCACGAAGTGAACGCAGCGGTGAGACCCCGCGGAGGTTTCCTCTGCAAGGGAACGCTCACCAAGACAAGCCCTATCTTTTCAAGGTAGGGTACTATTCACAAATCATAGTTTTGCCAATATTATATCAATTAATAGTATTTCTACTCACTACAAACCTAAAACGAGAATTTTAAAAGTTACGAGAATTAACAGCAAATGGGAACCTGATGAAACTATTAATTTTAAGTAACGGTCACGGAGAAGACCAAATTGCAATTCGTATTGTCGAACAGTTGCAATCTATTACAAGACAGTCTCTTACTGACGAACTAAAATTAGCCGCCTTACCGATTGTGGGAGAGGGGTACGTCTATCAAAAACTCAATATTCCCATTATTGGCAAAGTTCAGCAAATGCCCTCTGGTGGGTTTATTTATCTGGGGGGGAATCCTTTATGGCAAGACTTAAAAGGGGGATTGATTCAGTTAACCATAGAACAGATTAAAGTAGTGCGCCAGTGGGGGAAAAATGGAGGATATATTTTAGCTGTAGGGGACATCGTTCCTTTATTGTATGCCTGGCTCGGTGGTGGAAAATATGCTTTTGTGGGAACGGCAAAATCGGAATATTACTTGCGCGACGATCGCTCTTGGTTGAGTCAGACTTCTTGGCTGGAACGACAGTTAGGTTCGGTGTATTTACCCTGGGAACGTTGGTTGATGAGTTGCGATCGCTCGGTAGCAGTTTTTCCTAGAGATAGTCTGACGACTAAAATTCTACAACAGTGGTCGATCCCAGCTTACGATCTGGGAAATCCCATGATGGATGGTTTGGCGGTTAATCACAACTCTCTAACGAAGAAGGGAAATTTCTTATCTGTCTTACTCCTACCGGGTTCGAGAATGCCAGAATCTTTGAACAATTGGCAACAGATTTTAGATGCAGTCACAAATATCATTCGTAATTTAAGTAAAAAGCGATCGCTAGAATTTTCGGCGGCGATCGCTCCTGCTTTAAATAGTCAAGCCTTTCAAGAGGAATTAATAGATCGGGGTTGGAAAATATCTTTTAGCGAATCTCAACCGCTAAACGATCCTCAACTAGTAACATTTATTAAAGAAAATGCTACTTTAAATCTGACCCAAAATGCTTATGGCGAATGTTTACAACGAGCCGTCATAGCGATCGCTATGACGGGAACAGCAACGGAACAGGCTGTAGGAGTAGGGATGCCAGTTATTACCATGCCAGGTAAAGGACCTCAGTTTACTCCTGCTTTTGCCGAAGCACAAACTCGTTTGCTTGGTTGTTCGGTAATTTTAGTAGAAAATGCCCGACAAGTCAGTAGTGCGATCGCTTTATTGCTAGATAATCCCCAACAGCTAGAGCAAATTGCTATTAACGGTAAACAACGTATGGGAAGTTCAGGGGCAGCAAAGCGGATCGCCTTATGTCTTCAAGATCAGCTTTTAAGGTGAATTTTTAGTCAGCAAAGATAGAGTTACTAGCCATAGGGTTATTGTTAACAACAAAGACTACATCTTGTAGGTCAAAAGCGGGACTACTTTGATTAGTAGTTCCCAATTCTACTAAGAATAACTCTTCATAATCATTAAGATTGTTGAGCATATCCTGAATAGATTGTTGATCGGAAAATCCAGCGAGGCTAGGAACTGCATCCTCAGGACCTAAGAGAAGTGTAGTTGGAGTAGCTAAGTTACAAGAAGTAGTGTTATTAACTATTTTATAGTTAAAAGTAAGGTTATTTACAGAATCAACAGGTAACAAAACTTTGTCTGATACCATCATGGTTTGAACTAATTCTTGATTATTGTAAACGTCTACTTGAATGTTTAAAAAATCGCCACCAGCACCGCATTGAATTTCAGAAGCAAGATATAAAAGTTCAATCATAGTAACTAATAAAAAGATATTTGTTAATTAGTGAGGTCAATTACAATAATGCTTTGCTTTTAGATTGAATAGGTAAATTTATCATTAAGAATTAGAATTATTATTTAAAACTTATATGAAGTTTCTATTGTGCAGCTTGCATAATTTTAGTGAAATCACGCAACTCTACTGCCTAAGTGGGTAGGTGTAATTAAATAGAAAATGCCTCCCTACTTAACTTCAAAAATAATAATCTTTGTCTAAAAAGATTTTAATCATAAATAATTGTCGGCTTGATCGCTTTTTCGGCAACCCCTACTCAGGTTATTTCTCGTGCCTAATATCGAAAACGATAAAATTAAACTAAAACAATTAGTCATTGGTAGTAAAAGATTGATTTTGAGGTTTCTACCTGGTCTTTCCGTTTTTTGTTTGCCATGTCTCTAAACTTACAAATTTATAATTGATAGGTCGTTATGACTCCCGATCCAAAAATTCTTAAGTCAGTTGAAAATTTAAATTATCGCGTTACCGTAGGAGATGTTGCTGCTTCAGCAGGATTAGAACTGAATTTAGCACAACAGGGATTATTGGCTTTGGCTAGTGATGCAGGGGGACATCTCCAGGTTGCCGAATCGGGAGATATAGTTTATTTGTTCCCCAAAAATTTTCGTTCGATCTTGCGGAATAAATATTGGCAACTGAGATGGCAGCAATGGTGGTCGAAAGTTTGGCGGGTTTTGTTTTACATCATTCGCATTTCTTTTGGCATTATTCTCATTGTTTCTATTGTCCTAATGCTAGTGGCAATTGTGGCGATTTATATTGCGATGAACTCCAGTAACGACGACAACCGAAGTAGTAGAAACCGAAGCTATGGAGGGGGTGGAGGCTATCTCTTTATGCCCCGCTTTTGGATTGGTCCCGATATCTTTTGGTTTTTTGACCCCAACTACACTCGTCGTCGCCGTCAGCGTGTCAGACAAACCCCCGAAACATACCAAATGAACTTTTTGGAGGCAGTTTTCTCGTTTCTGTTTGGCGATGGCAATCCTAATGCCGATCTAGAAGAGGAACGTTGGCAAAATATTGGGGCAGTAATTCGCAGTAATCGGGGTGCGGTTGTAGGAGAACAAATTGCGCCTTATGTAGATGAAACTGACGAATACGAAGACTATATGCTGCCAGTACTGAGTCGTTTTAATGGTTATCCCGAAGTGTCGCCCGCAGGAGAAATTATTTATTACTTCCCCGAATTACAGGTGATGGCCAGTCGCAGACAAGAGAGTTCTCTTTCTCCTGCCTCTTATTTACAAGAAAAACTGTGGCGTTTCAGTCAGGCATCTAGCGGACAGATTATGTTAGCGGTTGGTTTGGGTACGGTTAATATTATTCTGGCTTTAGTTTTGGGTTCTATGTTACGCAGTGGCATTGCTTCGGAAATTGGAGGTATAGTGGCTTTTGTCGGGTCAATCTATGGCTTGCTGTTAGCTTATGGCATAGTATTTTTAATTATTCCTCTGGTTCGCTATTTCTGGATTCAAGGGCGCAATCCCAAAATTATCGCCCGCAATGAATCCCGCCAACAAAGAGCGATCGCCCTACAGTCACCGGATAATTCTCTGCGTCAAAAACTGACTTATGCGACTCAGTTTGCCCAACAAAAAGTTATTGGCGATGAAGATCTTTCCTACACTACCGAAACAGATCTCCTAGACCAAAATTTAGAAAATCAAGATAAGCTCGATCGCGAGTGGCAACAAAGGTTACAATCTGATTCTGAGTAAATTAGTAATTGTTTAATTTTATGAGTAAGATCGAACAAATCTCAGGTCGTGGTATTCCCGTAACGGGAGATGATATCGATACTGATCGCATTATTCCCGCTCGATTTCTACGTTGTGTCACTTTTGACGGTTTAGGAGAACACGTTTTTGCTGACGATCGCGCTGCTGCTGGGGGCAAACATCCTTTCGATCTACCTCAATATCAAAACGCCAATATTTTAGTAGTTAACAATAATTTTGGCTGTGGTTCATCGAGAGAACACGCCCCTCAAGCGATCGCCAAATGGGGAATTCAAGGGATAATCGGAGAAAGCTTTGCCGAAATTTTCTTGGGTAATTGCGTGGCAATTGGTGTTCCCTGTCTTCAAGCTACACCAGAAGATGTAAAAAAAATACAGGCATTACTTTTAGATAATCCTGAAATTTCTCTAACAGTAGATTTAGAAAAGATGCAAGCAATTTGTGGAGATTTTATGGTTAATTTGGAAATGAATCCGGGTTCAAGACAGATGTTTCTTCAAGGTACTTGGGACAACTGCGGACAACTTATTGCTAATGGGGCGCAAATTAAAAATACTGCGGCCAAATTACCTTATATTAGTTGGCAAAGTATTTAATTTACATTTTTTTCCAGCAAAACTACTGAGATCGACCAATAATTTAGCACCTAAAATTTTTATTTATTTCTGTTTCTTTTAATTAGGCGATCGGGAATTCTATAGTTATGCTCGTATAACTATAATATTTAGATCAAAATTTTAAAGTTAATGAATGGTGCAGAATTACTATTGCAATTTCAACAACAGGGTAAAAGAGATTTTAGTAGAGCTTGTTTGAGTCAAATCCAAATTATTCAAGTAAATCTACAGAATATCAATTTCAGTCGTACAGAACTAGACTGGGCTAATTTTAGTGGTACAGATTTATCAGGTGCTAATCTCAGTCGTGCGGATTTAGCTAATTCCCGATTGATTAAAACTCAGTTAATCGGAGCTAATTTAAGAAGTGCCGATTTAAGTTCCTCAGATCTGAGTTGGGCTAATCTCAGCGATTCAATTATGGTTCGAGTAGATTTGAGTAATGCCAATCTCAGTCAATCTTTTCTCAACAATGTAGATCTCAGCGATGCCGATCTAAGTGGTGCTAATCTGACTCGTGCCAATTTAAGTGGTGCTAATCTGACTGAAGTAGATCTCAGTGGCGCAGATCTCAGTCGGGCAGATCTCAGTGATGCTGATCTGAGTAAAACTGATTTTACTCAAGCCAATTTTAATAAAGCCGATTTGAGTGAGAGCAATTTATGTAAGGCTAATTTAGAAAAAGCAACTTTAAAAGGAGCGAGCTTACGAACAGCTAATCTTCGTACTGCTAGTTTAACTGGTGCTGTATTAAAAGAAGTCAATACTAGTTTGGCTACTATTTCAGAATTAAATTTACCAGGATTGAATCAACCCAGCAAAATAGATTTATGTTCTGCCAATCTCAAAGGAGCTAAACTCAGTGGCGTTTGTCTGAAAAACGCTAATTTAAGATTTGCTCTTTTATATAAAACTAATTTACAGCAAGCTAATTTAACTAATGCTAGTTTAATTGATGTCTATCTTCGTGGAGCAGATTTACGCGGAGTTAACCTTAATCATAGCGTTTTAAGTAATATTAATTGGAAAGGTGCTATTATGCCTGACGGTACTACTCATCCATAGTATGGTATCAGTTCTCAAAACTCACTCTCTGACTTAGTTTTAATTAATCTAAAAAAATTTACTATCTTTCTAGCTAGTTGTGAGAAATGATATAAGAAATAAAATACGCAAAAAAAAGTTTGGCAAAACCAAACCAGTTATGTCTAATTATTATTTGAACAAGACTTATAATCAGTCGATCGCTTTTTTGATTTCGTCTTTAACGTTTTCTACACTATGACGAACTTGAGCTTCTTTCTGCTTTGCTTGTCCTTCCGCTTTGTCTTGAGGATTACCAGTAACTTCTCCGGCGACCTGTTGTACTTTGCCTTCGATATTTTTAGCAGTAGCTTTAACTCTATCTTCGATACTCATTTTTGACTAACCTTTGGCTTAGATATTAAATTAAATACATCACAATATTATTAATTTCTCTGACTTTTTGCCTCTATCCAAAGATTGATTAAGAAGTAATTTAGACAATATAACCATTAGCTAAAACTAAGATTATACCTTGCGATCGCGTTCTAAATCGTAAATAACTTTGTCAGCTAACCAGTTAGGAGAACGATGAGAATGACTAAACATTGTTCCCATTAACAGGCGGTTGGCTGTTTGTTTGTTGTGTACCAATCTCAAGAGTTTCTGACGTAGTTTAGGACTGACGCGATCTAATAGTAAAGCATCGTTATTGCGATCGTGCCAGAAATTGCTAGAAGCTGATTTATTCCTCCGTAATAACTGATAGGCAATTACAGCAGTACCGGCAGCCAAACCTGTAATACCAATGATTTTATTCAGGTCGTTAGTTGAGTTATTATTAGGGTCGCCAAAATTCGAGATTGAAGCTATCTCATAATTGATATCCGAAGATTTTTCTTGTCTGACAGAAGCTGCTGTTGTTGATAAATTGAGCAAGCCACTAGCAATAACCATGGTAAAAAAAGCGGAAAATCGAGTTAATTTTTTCATAATCTTTAGAATTTAATACTTCTGTAACTAATTTTATTTTGACAATGGCAAATGACAATAAGATGTCGGTAATATGACAATTAGAAGATATTGTATTAATAATCATTGAATTATCTTGACAATATTCAGTGCAGGTCATTCTTTGGATAGATGTTTTGACTTTGACTTTCCCAATATACTGGCGAGCGAAATCCGAATATTTTTTTTCAAACTTTGGGAATAACAAAAAGATATGGCAAGTTTAATAGAATTTAATTTATTCGCTCCGTACAATAAAGAAGCTGCCGTTATCGGCTGTTTTTCAGATTGGCAACCCATAGCAATGGAAAAAGGGGATGATGGTTATTTTAGAACCACAATAGAACTAGAAGATGGAGAATATGAATATAAGTTTCGCGTTCGCTCCAAAAGTTGGTTTTTAGAAGAAGATGAATGGGTAGAAATCGTTGATCCTTATGCCATAAATATTGCCCCAGAAACTCAAAACGGCACGATAATCATCAAAGATGGAGCAAAAATCGTCGATACTTATGCCTGGATGCACGATGATAAACCATTACCACCAGACCATGAATTAGTGATTTACGAACTTCATGTTGGTGATTTTTCTGGGGGTGAAGATGACCCTAAAGCACGAGGTAAGTATCAGCACGTTATTCAGAAACTAGATTATCTAGTAGATTTAGGAATTAATGCAATTGAATTAATGCCAGTCAAAGAAAATCCCGGTACGTATAGTTGGGGTTACAGTCCACAACACTTTTTTGCGGCTGAGTCTAACTACGGTACGAGTTACCAACTAAAACACCTCATCGATGAATGTCATGCTAAAGGAATTCGAGTAATCATCGACGGAATTTACAACCACTCTAATACTGATTGTCCTCTAACTCAAATCGACCACGACTATTGGTATCATCATTCCCCCACAGATCCCGATAATAGTTGGGGACCGGAATTTAACTACGAACACTACGACAAAAATCTAGACCTCAAACCCGCTTGGAAGTTTATCGGTGACACGGTTAGCTTTTGGATTAAAGAATATCATATTGACGGTATTCGCTACGACGCAGCTAGACAGATCGATAATTACGATTTCATGCACTGGATTGTGGATAAAGCCAAGCAAGATGGTGGCATGAAACCTTTTATCAATATTGCCGAACACATTCCTGAAAATCCCGCAATTACTAACCTGGAAGGCCCGATGGACAGTTGTTGGCATTATAGTTTTTATCATACTGTGGTAGCTCATCTTTGTGGCGATCGCTATGACCCAGAAGAATTAAAAAATGTCCTCGACTGCAAGCGTCAGGGATTTTTGGGGGCTACCAATGTTGTTAATTACCTCACCAACCACGACCACGAAAGAGTTATGGTAGAATTAGGCAATCGCGGTATTGTGGATCAAGCTGCTTTTAAACGAGTTAAGTTAGGTGTAGTCTTATTAATGACAGCCGTAGGTCTTCCTCTGGTATGGATGGGTGAAGAGTTTGGTGACTATCAACCTCTAAATCAAGAAGCTAGCAAAATCGATTGGACATTATTAGCTGGAGATTGGAATCAGAATCTTTTGGCACATTACAGGGGTTTGATCCACCTCCGTAAACAAAATCACGCCTTATATACGGAAAATATTGAATTCTTCCATGAAAATCCAGAATCAAAGGTAATTGCCTATACTCGCTGGAATGATCAAGGTTCTCGTGTAGTAGTTGTAGCTAACTTCTCAGATCAATTTTTAGCTGGTTACACCGTTCCTAATTTCCCTTCTAATGGTACTTGGCACGAATGGACTGGTAATTACGACCTGGAAGCTGGTAACAGTCAAATTATTATCGATTTGCCAGAATATGAAGCACAAGTGTTTGTTAATTAAACATTGAACATTGAACAATGAAATTTCAACTGGGATGTCAACTAGATTACGGTGTTGGGAGTACCAGCACTTTTATTTTTAATATTCGTGCTATAGAAAACGAATACCAACAAATTATTGAGCAAAACTTCCAAATCAAACCCAACTGTCAGTGGGAAGAATATGTTGTACCCCATGTAGATAATAGCTATTTTCGCTTGGTTGCACCAGAAGGAAGACTGGCAATTTTTTATCAAGCAATGGTGGAATTAAAACATCATACAGAACAACCAGGAGAAATTTCCGAAATATCACCACAAGATATCCCTTTGGATATTATTCCCTATTTGTATCCCTCTCGCTACTGTCAGAGCGATCGCTTGATGAAGTTGGCACAAGATGAATTCGGCCACTGTCAACCTGGTTATACCAGAGTCCAAGCCATCTGTGATTGGATTTATGACAAAATTGACTACATATCTGGTAGCAGCGATTCTCAAACCTCTGCTTACGATACAGCAACAGAAAGGGTTGGAGTTTGTCGCGATTTTGCTCATTTGGGAATTACTTTCTGTCGTGCTTTAGATATTCCCGCCAGATTTGTCTCGGCATATGCCTGGCAACTGCAACCACCCGATTTTCATGCTTGTTTTGAAGCTTATTTGGGCAACAAATGGTATTTATTTGATGCTACTCGTCTTGCACCCATTGAAGGTTTAGTGCGTATTGGTACGGGCAGAGATGCGGCAGATGTAGCTTTTGCGACAATTTTTGGGGAAGCGCAACTAGAAAATATGCAGGTATATATTAATAGCTTAGACGAGCGGTCTGTAGCAATGCAACAACAAGCGATCGCTAGTAATTAAATTTTCTGTTTGGCTAATTTTATTTGAGGTTTTATTACCTTAGCTAGATTTTAAACTTTATTCATATTTGATATTGTTGTCTTGTTAATTTTTAAAGAACGAGTAAAAAAGATGGATTTAGTAAGAATTATATGTGCTATATTTCTACCTCCTTTAGGTGTATTTTTACAAACAGGATTCAGCACTCAATTAGCAATTAATATTTTATTGACCTTACTAGGATATATCCCAGGAATTGTCCATGCAATATGGATAATTGCCAAAGAGTAGGCAAAAGGCAAGAGTGATCGTCAACTAATTATTGACGATCAAATCATCATTGATAACTATGAAGGTACGGTAGAACAAATTGATATTCGTACTACTCAAATTCGCACTTATGACGGTGAAAAAATATTAATGCCTAATTCTACAGTATTTACCAGTGCTGTCAGAGTTAGAACTGCTTTTAACCAACGTCGTACCGATTTAGCCGTAGGAGTAGACTACAATACATCTCTACCAAAAGCTAAGGGTATTTTGCAGCAAACAATTGAGGGGGTTGAGGGAGTTTTGGTCAACAAACCACCTGAAATAGATTTAGTCGGTTTTGGCGATAGTTCCATTGATTTTATCGTACGTTAT
>JBHJNX010000223.1:0-22413 GCA_050330335.1 Pleurocapsa sp.
TTGTATTGATCGGGAATATTGGGACAAGCGGGATAACCAAAACTATAACGAGAACCGCGATGTTTTTGTTGTAAAACTTCTTTAACATTATCGGGTTCTTCATCGCCAAAGCCTAACTCGCGACGAATACGCGCATGAGTCCATTCTGCTAAAGCTTCTGCGGTCTGTACTGCCATCCCGTGATAGTAGAGGTAATTGGTATAATCATTAGCTTCAAACAGTTTTTTAGCGTATTCTGTAGCAATTTCACCTACCGTTACCGCTTGCATCGGGAAAACGTCCATTTTTTCGCTTCCTATGGGTGCAAAGAAGTCAGGAATACAGAGACGACGACCAGATTTTTGACGGGGGAAATCCCATTGTACTAGTTCTATTTTAGAATCATTCGGGTCATATATATGCAAAGAATTTTCTTCCGCCAGACATGGGAAGTAACCATAAATTACCGTGGGATGTAATAAGTTTTCAGCAATAATTTTCTGCTTCCATTCATCGAGAATTGGATAAACTTTTTCCGCTAAAAACTCATCGTATTCTTCTCTTGATTGTTCTCTTGGTTTGCGGAATTGCCATTGTCCAGCAATTAATGCTTGTAAATCTAAATACCAGAATATTTCTTCTAAATCGATTTCTTCGGGAGTAATGATTTTTGTTCCCCAGAAAGGAGGAGTCGGACGAAATATATTTACATCTACCGCTTCAGAACGTCTGGTATCAATAACAACTGGTTCTGGTTGTTTTGTTTCCTCATCAACAAAGATAGTATCGGGATTTGCATCACCAAAAACCTTATTCCCCTCTCCTATAGGAGAGGGGTTAGGGGAGAGGTCAAATTCATCCAAAAAACCTTTAAAATCATCCCAGTTACCAGCAGCTTTCGCAGGCATTAATTTATCCATAAAATGTAAATCTGCAAAAGCATCTTTTCCGTAGACAACTTTACCTTTATAGGTATTTTGACAATCTTGATGGACAAATTTAGGAGTTAAGGCAGCACCACCTAAGATGACGGGAACAGTAATACCTTTTTCATTAAAAGTTTCCAGATTATCCTTCATAAAAGCAGTAGATTTTACCAGCAAACCACTCATGGCGATACAGTCTGCTTTGTGTTCTTCATAAGCTTGAATTATATTTTCTACTGGTTGTTTAATTCCTAAATTAATTACCTTGTAACCATTATTAGAAAGAATGATATCCACTAGGTTTTTACCAATATCGTGAACGTCACCTTTAACAGTAGCAATAATAAAAGTTCCTTTACCTTTATCGTTGGCTTCTTCCTTGTCCATCAATGGTTCTAAGTGAGCCACCGCAGCTTTCATGGTTTGTGCTGACTGCAACACAAACGGCAATTGCATTTGTCCCGAACCGAATAATTCGCCGACAACTTTCATTCCATCTAAGAGAAAAGTATTGATAATTTCTAAGGGAGGATAATTTTGTAAAGCTTCGTTTAAAGCATCCTCTAAACCAATTCTTTCTCCGTCGATAATATGTTGTTTCAATCTTTCGTCAATGGGAAGATTTTTATCTACTGCTTCAGATTTTTTAGCTTTTTTTCCAGTGAATAAAGTTGTTAATTCTCCCAAGGGGTCATAGATACAAATATCACCATCAAATTTCCGTCTGTCATAGATTAAATCTACACATATTTTTTGATGCGATTCATCTATTTTAGCCAGAGGTAAAATCTTATTAGCACTAACAATCGCTGCATCTAAACCCACTGCCATACATTCGTGTAAGAAGACCGAATTTAATACTTGCCTGGCAGCAGGATTTAAACCAAAAGAAACGTTAGAAACACCAAGTAAAATATGACAACCTGGTAACTCTTCTCTAATTCTTTTAATCGCTTCGACGGTTGCTTTACCATTTTCCCTATCTTCTTCTATCCCCGTAGAAACGGGTAAAGCTAAAGGATCAAAAAAGATTTCATGGGGAGGAATACCATGTTCTATACCAGCATTATAAGCTCTTTGGGCAATTTCAAATTTCTTATCGGCAGTTCGTCCCATACCATCTTCATCAATAGTACCAATAACTACCCCCGCGCCGTATTTTTTCGCTAATTCTAATACCTGGAAAAATCTTTCTTCCCCATCTTCGTAGTTAGTGGAGTTAAGGATACATTTACCACCTGCTACTTTTAAACCCGCCTCCATCTTCGTCCATTCAGTGGAGTCAAGCATTAAAGGAAGAGTAACATTATTCACCAGACGGGATGCTAGTTCGTGCATATCCTTTTCCCCGTCTCTTCCTACATAGTCCACGTTAACATCCAAGACGTGTGCGCCTTCTTTTACCTGTACCTTCGCCATGGAAATTAAACTATCCCAGTCTTCTGCATTGAGTAGTTCTCGACATTTCTTAGAACCACTGGCGTTTAATTTTTCCCCGACAATCAAAAAGGAATTATCTTGAATGTAAGGTTGGGTATTATATATAGAAGCTGCGGAAGGTTCGTAATGGGGATGACGTTCTTTGGGTTTTAAATCTTGCGTCATCTCTGCCAACGCTTTAATATGATCGAAGCGAGTACCACAACAACCACCAACTATTTGCACTCCTAAATCTTCCACAAAGTGCATCAAAGACATCCGCAGTTCCATTGGAGTAAGCCTATAATGTGCTTGTCCCCCTACATTTTCTGGTAAACCTGCATTGGGTACGCAGGAAACAATAAATGGGGAATGTTCCGCAAGATATCTAATATGATCCTTCATCAAATCAGGGCCCGTGGCGCAGTTTAGACCTAAAATATCGATGGGATATCTTTCTAAAATCGCTAACGCTGCATCAATTTCCGTCCCTACTAACATTGTCCCCATCTGTTCGATGGTCACCGAAACCATCAGGGGAAGTCTTGCACCTTTTTTGGCAAATACTTCTTCTATGGCATTCAACGCTGCTTTAATCTGCAACACATCCTGACAGGTTTCTACCAGTAACAAGTCAACGCCACCGTCATACAAAGCTTCTGCTTGCACGACATAAGCATCCCGCAAAGTATCAAAATCAATATGTCCTAGCGTCGGTAACTTAGTACCGGGTCCCATGGAACCAGCTACAAAACGGGGTTTTTCGGGTGTAGAGTATTCTGTAGTAAGTCTTTTAGCTAATTCGGCGGCGGTTTTATTGAGATAGTAAGCTTTATCCGCTAAATCATACTCTGCTAAAACTAGGGATGTTCCTCCAAAAGTGTCGGTTTCAATGACATCCGCACCAGCTTCCAAGAAACCTCGGTGTACCTTCTCCACCGCCTCTGGCTTAGTGTGTACTAGATATTCATTACATCCTTCATATTCCGCACCACCGAAATCTTCGGCAGTGAGGTTTTGTACTTGCAAGTTTGTACCCATCGCCCCATCAAAGACAAGGACACGGGGGGCGAAACCATTTCGCCCCTTTAAGATGTCCGTTAACACGGGGCGATCGCTACTGTTAAGACGGTTGAGAAAGTTACTGTTCATGGTTCGCGACTGCGGATCAACAGGTGAATTTATATTAAGTCTTATTATATGGGTAGGTTTCGGCAAAAGGGTAGTTTATCTCTAGATTGCTTTGAAACTCAAGGGATAAATTTATCTGTAGATGGTTTTTTTCATGCAGAGGCGCAAAGAAATCAACAAGATAAAATACTGATTGAATGAACAAAAATAATATTTTTGGGGAACAATAAGCAAGTACTATTTTTTTCTCTCTCATGTCTAAAAAATTTTTGCTTATATTACTCACTGGATTTTTTATAGCTACTCCTAAACTTATAAGTGCAAACATAGCAGAAGAAAAACCATCTCTTGCATTATTCTCCCAAATGAAGCAGTTACGTTCTCGTTTTCCTAATAAAAGTACATTTGAAACAAATGAGGAATATCAAGAAAAAATCAACTCAATTAATTTTGCTCCTCCACCTATTAAGTTAGATTTTATTCCTGAGAGTGGGGAATATGATCCGCAAAATCGGCAATTAAAAATTTCTTTGCCTACAGACTATGAAGATTTAGACGAATTGCCTGAAGCAGATAAAAATCTTGCCCAAGAAGCACTATACGCTTCTTCTTATAAAGATATTCTTAAATATCGTACAGATGAAATATTTAGGGAAGAAGAAATAGTTACCTGTGTTAACGGTTTTGGTGCAAAATCACAATATAAACATAACACTGTTCACACGACACAATATTTAATAAATGTTATTGAAGAAATAGATAGAATTTCAATAGAAATGACTCCACATCAAGCAAAGAGTTATTTTGACAAAGAAGAAAAATTTATAAATAATCGATTGATAATTCAATTATCTTTACGTTCAATCTCGCCATTTTATTCTTATTTTACTTCGTATCATAGCGATCCATGTGACAACAACAAATCTCCGTTTGCAGAACTAGTTGGAACATGGACTATATTCAATAATAATCATTTAATTCATGCTCATATACATAACTTAGAGGTGATCGATTCAATTACGGGTAAAACTATATTTTATGCTTCTTATACAGATAAATAAAATAATTTTGTGCCAAAGCTAATAGCGATTATATTGAGTAGCACTTTGAATTTTTAGCTTATCTTTAGAATACCGATCGCACGATAACTACAACTAATTCTAACTAACCAAATATTTTCTTCACTATTAATACATTTAAAATGCAAAGATGGATGAAAGGGGTTTTCTTTCCATAATCGATAAGCTTTCCTTGCGCTGCGCCTAGTTTTTTCTGTAAGCAATTTATAATTAGCCCAAAAAGAAGGAAGAGTTGTAGATTTCATAGCTTATCGTAATCCATTGGTTTCGCTTCTCCTTCAGCAATTTGTTGTTTAGCTAATCTAGCAGCAGCTATCAATTTATCTTGAGTTTTGTTAAAAGAATTGTTCCATTTTTCTTCGTCTTGCAAATCTTGAATATATTCTCTTAAATGTTCGACAATTTTATCTTGTTTGTCTTCTGGTAAAGACTCCATCATTTTAATGACTGTATTAATTGCTGGTGATGACATTGTGGTATTTTGATCGATAAATAGGATTAGGCTAATTTTAACAATTGAAAATAGAAGATAAAGAGGTTTGAGCTAAAACGCGATCGCCTTTTAAATCAAGATCATTTATAATTACTGAAATATGACAGTACTCATTTCATGTCCATTCCACCAGAAATAAATGAGCAGAAATTACAAGAATTGAATGAAGCTGTAGAATTTACCAAACAGTTAGACGAAAAAATACAAAAATTTAATCTTAGTTCGGCACAAGTTGCTGAAAAATGGCAGCAGAAAGTACAAAATAAAGATAAGCAAGATAAAAATTGATTATCTAATGAAATGGTTTGTTTGAAAAGCGATCGCATTAATTAAAATCAGGAATCAAACCAATTTTCTAACTGTAAATTAGGAATATTAATAAAATGACGAGTGTTGTTAGTAACTACAATATTTTGTCGAGAACGAGCAACGGCAGCAATTAAAGCATCTAATTCTCCTGTTGGTTTGCCAATTTTTCTAAGTTCAGATTGTATTTTGCCAAATTCAATAGCTGCTTTATTGTCAAAATCTATTTTAGGTAAAGTATCAGCAAATTTAGTTAAAGTATTGAGGTTTTCTTTAACTCTATTAGAACAATAAACACCTTTATAAAGTTATGCTAAAACTAAACTAGAAATATAACAATCGCGATATTTTACTTGAAACTGGCGAATAACTTTAAGATTATTTTTCAGAATAGCAATACAAATATTTGTATCCAATAAATACATTATCCAAAATCTTCAAAGCTAATATCTCGTCCAAGATATTGATGGCGTTCTTCATCTATATCATTAAAAATTTTATCTATCTCTAAATCATTTTGCCACGCACCAATTACTTTTTGTAGTTGTTCCCATTGATGATCTTGATTGATTGGAGAAAATTCAGTAATTTCTATAGTAACTTCTGTCCCTTCAGCAATAGCAATATTTTCCAATAGCTGAATACTGTTATCCCGTATAATTCCTTTAACTTTCATTTGATGAGTATTACTTAGATGATTTATCTGTATATTTTGTATTCGCTGACTTTGAGACCATCCCATCATCAAATACTAACACGGGGCGATCGCTACTGTTAAGACGGTTGAGAAAGTTACTGTTCATGGTTCGCGACTGCGGATCAACAGGTTAAATTACATTAAGTCTTATTATATGGGTAGGGTTCATTAAAAGGGTAGTTTATCTCTAGATCGCTTGGAAATTCAATTGATAAAAAAGATTTTTAACTATATGAATGAGTTTAAATATTTTCTTGAATAATTGACCAATCTTCCCAAATTAAATTGGGAATTTTGGCAAAATCTCGTTTGTTGCGAGTAACTACAATAGCATTAATAGAGAGCGCAATAGCTGCAATTTTCATATCTTGTGCGCCGATACGGATTTTTTGATTAAGTAATTGCTTATAATATGAGTAAGCAGCTTCGTTAAAATCAAGCACTTCAATACTACTGAAATAATTTACTGTCACTTTCAGCTTGGAATAAGCTTCCATAAGATTATCTGTATTTTTAGCTCGTTTAATTTGATTGAGCCTTCCATACATTTGTTCTTCTACAGTCACAATAGTAACAGCTAAATTTTTAGCAGAAACGGAGTTGACACGCTCTACTACCAGTGGATATCCTCGCTGAAAAAGAGAAATATGATCTGTATCGAGTACCCAAATAGTCACTTTTATTTATTCTGGAGCGTCTAATTGACGATCGAGTATGTTCAACTCGGCATTTTTTTCTTGACGAAATTCCTCAATATCTTCTAACATTTCATCAAAATTGGGGTCATCTTTAAACATACCAGCAAATTTCATCCAAGGATGAGTTGGTTGATTTTGTTCAATTTCTAATGAAATAATTTCTGCACTTTCTAAACTTGTAGCTAATAGTTTTTGTAAAGAAGCTAAGGCAGAAACACGATCTGTACTTTCAACTTGATATTCTGGCAAACCTAACACCATCGCACTAACTCTACCAGAGCTTTCTTGTTTAACTAAAACATTAATCATTGTTTTAGTTAGCTGATTTTGAATTGTATTAAACTCAATACTACTCAATGATTTATCCCTAAATTTTGTACTTATAGATTTATATTCATCGCTCCATCAAATACTAACACGGGGCGATCGCTACTGTTAAGACGGTTGAGAAAGTTACTGTTCATGGTTCGCGACTGTGGATCAACAGGTGAATTTATATTAAATCTTATTATATGGGTAAGTTTCGGCAAAAGGGTAGTTTATCTCTATTTCGCTTTGAAAGCTTACCGATAAATCTATCTGTGTTTATCTGCGTTCATCTGTGGACGTTTTTTTTCACGCAAAGATGCAGAGAAGAGAGATAAGTATAAAATTGTATTAGGTTTAAAAATAAGGGAAAGCAAGATGGTAAACTATGGATTAAATTCGGCAAGTATCCTTGGTATTTTATATATTTTGATGCCTTTTCCTTACTTTCTTTGGTCTATAAGACAACTTATTATTATAATTAAAACGAGTAATAACACATTTGTTATCAAAATCTATTATTTCTTATAGTCTGTTGCACGAAGATCTCTTGATTATTTTATATTTCAGTAAAAATGCTGGCTTGAATTTGACCAAAAATTTACATTATAAACTCAATAAAGTCTTTTTGAAATATATAATATCACAAAATATAGGTGATAGTAGTTATACGTAAAGTATTCATCAAGATTTTATAAATATAAAAGTTAAGTCAATCAAGATTCAGTTAAGCAAAAAATAGTTTAAACCGTCTAAATTTTTTTGTGAACTCTTTAGCACGGTAATTAGGGCTATATTATCAGATTTTGCTCTCAATCTTTATTGCTATTTTGTTCTTTATCTTTTTTAAAAAATCATGTCTTCCGAATTAATTAATCAAGTACTTGAACTTACTAATACTGAACGTGCTAAAGCTGGTTTAAAACCTTTAAAACTCAATTCTCAATTGTCAAATGCAGCCCAAACTCATAGCAACAATATGGCAAAAGATGACTTTTTTAGTCATACAGGTGCAGATGGTTCCAATATAGGAAATCGCATTCAAAATGCAGGATATCAATATTCCACTGCTGGTGAAAACATTGCTGCTGGACAAAGAACTGCCGAGCAAGTTGTAGAAGGATGGATGAATAGTCCTGGACACCGTGCCAACATTCTCAATGCTGATTTTACAGAGATTGGAATTGGCCATGCATTTTTAGAAAATGATACAGGTTCAGTCAATTATAATTACTATTGGACTCAAGTATTTGCTGCACCTTTATCTACTAATAATAACGGTGGTACAAATCAAGAAACTATCAATTTGGGAAATAATAATAATGATGACGTTGCACCCATTGAAAATAATGATTCTGCTCCTACTAGCAATCTAGATAATAATTCTACTAATTTAGATACAAATCTAGCAGAAATACCGGTTGATAATGCCAACAACAATTTAACTAGAGAATTGAATGAGCAACCTTTAACAGGTGGTAATGATTCTTGGAATTTTTCTGTTACCCTAGAACAACAAACAACTAATGAATTTAGAGGTTTAGATTGGCAACAGATCAAAGATATCTTTGCAAGTTCTGGTTTAGCAGACCTTCTAGACAACTATCAAGATTATAATATTTTTGGTATTGACGATCTCAATGAGTCTACATTGCAATCCCACAGCCAAGAGTCTGCCGTAGACAAGTCTGTTTTATAAGCTTAACGAAGTTTTATAAGTACTTACTCCCATTAATTTTTTGTTCTGTGTAATCGTTATACTAATACCAATTGGAAAAGCTAATCAGAGACTTATTAAAGACTGAAATTTTAAGGTTGAAACCTACAAGTCAGTTTTAACTTATCACCTATTACTTTTTTCACTCTAATCTATCTCACGATTAAATCTAATTGGTATAACTCTCTAACTCAGACATTTGGTTAATGACTAAAAAAAGAAGCATTCGCAGTTACGATACAGAAGATTTAAATGTTTGGCCCTCTTTTACCGATCTAATGGCCAATGCCTTTATGATTATTAGTCTGTTTTTATTATTGGCCTTATTTAAATCTATCTTTTTAAAATATACTGCCGACGAAACCCAAGAAAATCTTAGTTCAACCGAACAACAAGTTAGATTACTAAAAGCAGAAATATCAGACTTAGAAAACAAATTAGGAGAAAGTGCCGATAGCATCAGGCAACTAAGAGAAAGTTCCTCACAACTACAAGTATTGTTACGTCGCAGTCAAAGACAAAGTAGCAGTCAAATTACTAAATTAGAAACAGAAATCAAACGCTTGAAATCTGCACCTCCAGTCGTAGTAATTCAAGATTCTGGAGAGTATCAATTTGCTTCTGGGAGTGCAGTATTGCCTACAGAATTAAAAAATTATATCATCCAAGATTTAGTTAATCGCATTGAACAAATCAGTCAACAAAGAAATCTCTATGTGGTAGAAATAATCGGACACACCGACGGACAAATAAACTTCGGTAGTGGTAATTTAGATGAAAAACTAGAAGAAGTGGCTCAAGGAGAAAAATCAATTAATAGTTTAAAACCAGGTTCAAACGCCGATTTGGGTTTAATGAGAGCTTTAGAAGTAGTCAAACAATTACAGGACGTTCAGCGAAAAACAGGACGTTTAGCAGGTGTTAAATTCCATGCTTATTCGGCAGCACAATTACATCTACCTTCAGGAGATTTTGCCGATGCCAATCGTCGTCCCGATGCTAGTCGCAGGAGAATTGAAATTCGTTTTTCACCTTTAGGTAGAGCCGAAACAATTAGATAGCAATCCTATAGGACTGCCTAGTACCAAGGTGTAGTCTACCTAATGGAAAACTGCTGTAAAATGTTCAATGATTAATGTTTAATGCTTTCAATGCTGCTTTAATCAATTGAAAATAAGGAGACTGAGTAACATTAACTTGTTTAGCATCTTGTCGACTCGTACCTAATAAACCAAGGCGATCGCCTTGATTGACTGCTAAAACTTTACCGCGATCATTTCTAATTCTTAGTTCTTTTAATTCTGGTTGTAAGCTACAAATATAAATCCGACTGTTGTAGGTGAAAACTGCTTTTTGCACTGGCTTTTTAGCAGAAATAATCTGATTCATAGCTGGGGATTTGGGTAATCTTACTCCAACTATTTCTAATTCGATATTTGTTGCTCCCTGCCAATTATTTTGTTTGAGTTTGTAGGCAATATCCAAACGATTTGGTAAAGGAAAATATTCACTCCACCGCCAGGCGATCGCTTTAATAGTTTGTTCGGAGTTATCTTCTTGTAATTTTATTTTTAAATGATTTTTGCCCACAATTTGCTGTTCGATCACTCGGACATTAGGAGTCCAAAATACTGGGGTAGGATTGCCAATTCCCCAGGGTTGCAAACTTTCAATTTGTTGGTAAAGAGTAAAATCTATTTGTTGTAAACTAGTTTGTGCGTCGATTTTTACTAGCGGTTTGAGATGCTCTGGTTCTAGAGATTGGTGGGCAAATTCACTTAGTTTTTGTTTAATAGCAGCTAAATTACTAGCAGGAAAACTAAATCCACCTGCCGCTTTATGTCCGCCAAATTTACCCAATAAATCCCGACAATAATTTAAAGCTGCAAAAATATTAAACTCTTCAATGCCTCTGGCCGAACCGCGAATTATATCTCGATGTTCCTCACGGACGACCTGCGGACTTGAGGAAACCTCAAGTCTCGCGTCCTCTTCATAAGTACCGATAAAAACCGGTACGCCATAACGTTCTACTAACCGCGATGCCACAATGCCAATCACTCCATGATGCCAATTGTCTGCTACTACTACCAATACCCGCGCTTCTTTCCAGGGAATCGGAGTTGATTCGATTAAAGCGATCGCCTGAGTTTCAATTTGTTCGCATAATTGACGGCGTTTTTGATTAATTTGTTCGCACTGCATGGCCCTTTCTAAAGCAATACCGGGATCTTCAGTGGTTAAAAGTTCGATTACCATTTGCGGATCGCCAATTCTTCCCACTGCATTAATCCTAGGCCCCAATTTAAACCCAATATCGTCGGGTTGGAGTTGTTTTTGTGCTTCGTCTACTCCTGCTACCTGAATTAATGCCTGCACCCCAGGTAATTCCGAATTGGGTAATTGACGCAAACCCCTTTTTAACCAACGACGGTTAACTCCTACTAAAGGTGCTAAATCGGCGATCGTTCCTAAAGTAAATAATTCTAAAATCGAATTAGTTAAACCTTTTACCTTATTTAAACTCTGAGCCGTAGCGATCGCCAGAATATAAGCCACTCCCACACCTGCCAATCCCTTATAAGGAGAAGTATCAGCTAATAATTTCGGATTGAGAATGGCATCAGCAGGGGGTAACTGGGGGGGTAGATCGTGATGATCGGTAATAATTACACTCAACCCCAATTCGACAGCCAGGGCCACAGGTTCGTATGCCGCAATACCATTATCTACAGTGAGGATTAAACCCACGCCATTTTCGGCAAATTCGGTGACAATGCGGTTATTAATACCATAACCATCTTTCATGCGACTGGGGATAGCATAATCTACATCCGCACCTAGATGTTTTAAAGCACGCAATAATAAAGCCGTACTAGTCATCCCATCGGCATCATAATCCCCACAAATGGCAATTTTTTCTCCTAATGCGATCGCTTGTGCCAATAACTCCACAGCAGCTTTTAAATCGACAAATTCCACCATTGGCGAAGCAAGGTGTTGGGATTCAGGCTCGATATAGCTGTGTGCTAATTCTGGTGTTTCAATGCCCCGATTGATAATCACCTGTGCTACTAAGGGTAACATCCCCGTCGAGAGACTTAATTGAGAAGCTTGATCTAGTTGTGGTCTAGCAATTTGCCATCTTTGAATAGGAAGACGTGATTCATCCAAGCGATCGCGGTTCATTAACTATTGAGAGAATAAATTATTACGAAGTGGAAGGAAGCCCTAGCTTGAAAAGCCAGGGTCTCTTCCACCCATTTAATTTACTCTTTTTATCGCCCAACAAAAAACTATGACAATTTATTTTTATGTTTGGCTATCTTAGAAAGCCGCCCATGCTGTAGCCACCAATAGAGGTGCAGTGAACAATAATCAATTTAGGGCGATCGTTGATCAATTACATCTTTCCATTTCTAGCAAACCAACCGACTACCGCAGCGATAACAATAAAAGCTATTTGTCGCCAGTTTTTAAGTTCTCCGAATTTTTCAGTTAATTCTGGTATTTTCTGCACGGAAGATTCTATATTACTCATTCTTTTATCTATACCTTGCAAATCTGACTCGAGTTTTATAATTCTTTTATCTAAGTCATTAAATTTAAGATCAATTTTTTTGTCTAATTGATTAAAACCATCTTTGATATATTCTTTTATTTCTTGAATATCTGTATTTGATTTTGCTGTCATTGCTATAATTGAATCAAGAATTTTGATAAATTGAGGAAACCTTGAGACGTTAAACTTATAGGTTTCCTTTTTTATTTTATGTCTTTAACACAAAAAACAACTAGCAGTGTAGCGCGATCACTATTTTATCTCTCTAAAGATTGAGGCTCATTAAGATTGTTTTCAGTTTCAGAAATTACCTGAAGTTTTTGTTGCCAGTCCCGACCCAATTGAATGGTCAAATCTGAACCAACTACCCCCGTACTTTCTACTAACACTTCTCCCACTCCCAAAGTTAACCGCGCTAACCCCCCTGCCTCTTCATCTCCAGACTGAGCCACAATTCTAGTTTTTGTTAGAGGCTTTTGCCAATTTTTACTAGCAAACACTCGACGATAGCCGGCTTCTCTTAGGGTATCGAGTGCCGCTTGTAATGCCTCTGGATCGCCAGTACTATCTTGAACAGCAATACTTATTTTAGAAGCAAGAACAGATTCTCTATCTGCTACAGAATAATAACCCTGATCAGCCATTTGATAATCATCTTCAGGCATTGGCATCTCGAAATGCTGATACATCATTTTAGCAATGCGATCGTGGTCTGGTAGCCAATAACTTATTTCTGTACGACCATCACTGTTAAAATTTCCTGGTAGCATGATCATTTTGACATCAGATCGCTCCGTAGAAGCAGCAAAATTAGCCAATCCCATTAGCTCTTGGATGGTGAGATTGGTATCAATATGGGATTGAACTACAGATAAAATTTGAGGAATCTTGACAATTGTAGCGGGTTTAAGAGTTTGCTCCACTAAAGAGCGCATCAACATCTGTTGTCGCTGCACTCGAGAAATATCCCCTAATTCATCATAACGATAGCGCAAAAATTGTGAGGCTTTTTCCCCATCAAGATGCTGTTTACCTTGTTTGAGATCGATAAAAAGATGTTGACTAAAGTCGTTATATTTCATGTCTTTAGGGACATCTACCGTTACGCCTCCTAAAGCATCGATTAATTTTTCAATTCCTTGAACGTTAACTCTGACATAGCGGTGAATCTTGATTCCACCCAAAAGATCACTCAAAGCAGCAGTAGTCAAAGCAGGGCCGCCATAGTCATTGGCATGATTAATTTTTCTAACACCATAACCATCTAAATAAACGCGAGTATCTCTGGGAATCGAAAGTACGGATAATTTTTTTTGTTCTGGGTCAAATCGCAGTAACAACATGGTATCACTCAAACCATCAAAGGAGTTCACCAATTCCAAATAACCAGCCTGTTTTTGTAGTGCTGATGCCAAACGCTCGTCTTTTAAATCTGAAGTCAGGACTTTGATTCCCAACACCAAAATATTTACTGGACGAGATACTTCTGGTATTTTTAATGCTTTGGTAGAAACCGTTGCCTCTTGACTGAAAACTTTCTTCTCTTCTGGAGTTAATTCTGCTTGTTGTAAAGGAGAAGCAGTAGAAAAACTGATTGCTAAAATTGCGCCTACAGCAGCAGAAGCCAGAGAAACTACCGTTAAACCTAACCCGACTAAAAAAAATCTGCCTCGATTATACCCAGCAGATGTTGACTGAGGCTGAGAAGTATTATTCCTCAATTTTGATTGTCCCCCTGAAGGATTGGGTTGATAAGCTTTTCTGGCTCGCACTTTTTAGTTCCTCACACTTAATTAATTAAAAATAAACTATAAATTAAAAATGAATTTAAGTACATATACACAAATCAGGCAATTTAACTGATTATATTAGTTATTTTGCTGTTAATAATTACACCATCAAAAATAAGCAATTGAAGGAAATTATTATAACTTTCCGAAAATATCTGAAATCAAATACTTTAACACCATCTAAATAAAAATCTTCTCCGATTTTAGCTCGTGAATTAGATAATGACAGTATTAAATACTGATGTGTAAGTTCAGTAATTACTTGCGATCGCTTTTTATATATTGATAAATTTGTGGTAAAGTAACTAAATTGCCTTTAGCCAAACGCCACATTAACCAAGTACAAGTTAGAAAATATCCAGTAGTTAATAATACGTTGGCATACATCAATCTAAATGCAATTATCTCCGAAGCTCTGACTGCTCCTAAAGATAAACTACAATAAGAACCCAACCAAACTAACATTAATATCATTGATATACGGCTGGCTTTTTGTTGTTCTAGATCGCCTTTTTTAGTAGATAAAGTCCAAGTTGCTGGAATAATTCCCACAATTGGTATTAAATAAATCCACAATTTTAAATATCTTTCTCTTGAAAAATTAGTCGAATATTTGTTATTCATTAATAATTTGGCAGTTGTCAGGGTAATTTATTTTAATGACAGAATACACAAAAACATCGATTACAGCTATAGTTCTAGCCGGGGGACAGAGTTCTCGTATGGGACGAGACAAAGCCTTGCTTAATTGGCGCGATCGCACTTTATTGTCTCACATCTGCTCTGTTGCTACAGAATGTGCCGCTCAAGTTTATATAGTTACTCCTTGGATCGAAAAATACCAACATATTGTTCCCCAAAACTGTCAATTAATCGCGGAAAAATTATTGGTTTCTCATCAAAAATCTAATAGTCCCATCATCGGATTCCTTCAAGCATTACCCTGGGTAACTACAGAATGGGTACTATTATTAGCTTGCGATTTACCTTTATTGCGATCGTTTCATGTCAAATTCTGGTACAAATATCTAGAAACAGTATTACCTACACAAATTGCTCTCTTACCCCGCAATTCCCAAGGATGGGAACCCTTATGTGGATTTTATCGCCGTAGTTGTTTACCACTACTAGAAAATTACGTTGCCAGGGGAGGACAATCTTTCCAAAATTTCCTCGCACAATATGCGATCGCCGAATTACCAGTAAGCGATCGCTCGTGTCTGTTTAATTGCAATACTCCCGAAGATTGGAAACGTATAACCAATGGCCAATAAATTTAAGCCCCAAAAAACTCAAGATGGTTCGTTTACTTTTTATTCCGATGAATTTGATGAAGCTTTTCACTCATCTCATGGTGCAAAACAAGAAGCAGAAACTAAATATATCCAACCTTGTCTGATTAAAGAAATAGCTAAACAACAATCGACAATTCGTATTTTAGATATTTGTTATGGTTTGGGATACAATAGCGCGGCAGCAATGGATGCAATTTGGGCGGTTAATCCTCAATGTTATATTGAATTAATCGGTTTGGAAATTTCTGCCGATGTTCCCCGCGCTGCCGTTAAACATCAACTATTAAATCAGTGGCGATCGCCCATACCTCAATTACTAACACAATTAGCCGATACCTTTGAAGTACAAGGCCAATTTTTACAAGCTAAATTAATTTTAGGAGATGCCAGACAAACTATCGGCTCGATCGCTCTAGATTGGCAGGCTGATGCTATTTTTCTTGATCCTTTTTCTCCACCCAAATGTCCCCAACTCTGGACGGTAGAATTTATTGAGTTAGTCGCCAGACGTTTAACTCCTACGGGAAGATTGGCAACTTATTCTTGTGCGGCTGCTGTCAGAACCGCCTTATCTCTAGCAGGGCTATATTTTGGTTCGATTGTTTTAGGCGATCGCAATTCTCCAGGGACGATCGCCAGTTTTGAGTATAAAAATATACTTAACCTGTCCCCCTCAGAACAAGAACACCTCAAAACCCGTGCTGCTGTACCTTATCGAGATACAAATTTGCAAAATTGTGCCGCAGAAATTCTGATTAGACGACAACAAGAACAAAATAATAGTAAATTTGAGCCAACAACTAAGTGGAAAAAACGTTGGTTGTTGTCAAATATGTAGCTAAGGGTTCACAGTAAATATATTGAAATTAGCTCTCAAGTCAACCAAGTTTACTCAAAGAAATAAATCTAAAGTCAGTATAAAGCCCGATCGCAAATACCAAAAAACCAATCATAATAATCGTAAGATAACGATTTTTTAAACTTATATACATCTTGTTGTTTAGTTTTAGTTCTCAGGTCGAATTGGGGTAAAAAAAATATAATATATGGTGCGGGAGTCTTATTCCGTAAAGCTCTAACAACTACTCTTCTTCACGCAAAAGTTTGGAAACTAAGTGCGATCGTTATCCACCAATAGCGCGAGGTTTCAAAAACAAGGAAAATAATGAATCAAATATCTGGATTTCCTTTGTCAACTAAAGCTAGTCCTTCAGTGGTAAATAATTTTAATCTTGCCCCAGCTAAAATTTTGGTTGTTGACGATAATCCCCTAAGTCGAATGACGGCTGTGGATTTATTATCTTTAGATGGCTATGAATTATTAGAGACTGACTACAATTCTTCAGTTATCGACTTAATAAATAAACAAAAGCCGGATTTAGTTTTGTTAGATGTAATGACCAGACAGATAGATAGTTTTGCTCTCTGTCGTCAACTCAAAAGCGATCGCTCTACCTGTAATATACCAGTCATTTTAATGACCCTAGTAGATAGTCGTGAACATCGTCTCAAGGGTATGGAGGCGGGTGCTGATGACTTATCGATCAAGCCGTTAGACCGTTTAGAATTATCCACTAGGGTCAAATCTTTAATCAATCAAAAGCGTCTTAATGAAGGACTCGATCAGGCAGAACAAGTCTTATTTTCCATTGCCAAAGCTGTAGAAAGCCGTTCTGCTGATAGTGGTAGCTGTGCAAGAATTTCTTTCTTAGTAGAAGCATTTGGTAAATATTTAGAACTTACCGATGAAGAGGCTAATAACTTACTATTTGCGGCTCATTTACACGATATTGGTACGATTGCGATTCCCGATGCCGTAATGCTTAAAGAAGGAGAACTTACCCCCACTGAAAAAGAATTGATTCGCCAGCATGTTTTAATTGGAGAAGAAATTTGTCAGCCATTGCGAAATCGTAGTGGCATTTTGCCGATTATCCGCCATCATCACGAACGTTGGGATGGCACTGGTTATCCAGATGGGTTGTCGGGTCAAGATATTCCCTATTTAGCGCAAGTATTTCAGATTATTGATATTTATGACGCACTGACTAGCGATCGCCCACACAAAAAAGCCTATACTCCCAATGAAGCATTAGCCATTATTGCCGAAGAAACTGCCAAAGGCTGGCGTAATCCTGAAATTACCTCGACTTTTACGGCTTTTATCCGCAATAGCCAACTATAACCAAATTTGTGCAGCAGGAGTCGTTCCAAATAATTAGTAATTGTTGAGCTATGCTCCCTTTGCACTTGTACTCTAAGAAAAGCTATACTCCAATCGAATCGATATAAACAAATTTCAAAGAGCATGGTAGCGGTAGCAATCTTAGCAGCAGGAAGAGGGACTCGCATGAAATCCGATTTGCCCAAAGTATTACATTCTTTGGGAGGAAGATCGCTAGTAGAAAGAGTTCTGGATAATTGTAGTTTACTGAGTTTAGAACGACAGATCGTTATTATCGGCTATCAAGGAGAGAGAATTAAAGCAGCTTTAGCTCATCGCCATGAGGTGGAGTTTGTCCAACAAGAACAACAATTAGGCACAGGTCATGCTGTACAGCAACTAATCCCCTGTTTACCAGGATATACGGGGGACTTATTAGTATTAAATGGGGATGCTCCTCTATTGCGTCCAGAAACTCTGCAACAGTTAGTTAACACCCATCAAGAATATCAGAATGCAGCCACCCTTTTAACAGCTAATTTGCCCAATCCTCAAGGCTATGGCCGAGTTTTCTGCAATGGAGATAATTTAGTTAGTCATATTATTGAAGACCGCGATTGTACTTCGGCTCAAAAACAAAATCGTCGGGTTAATGCGGGTATCTATTGTTTTAACTGGGAAAAACTGGCAGCAGCCCTGCCCCAGCTTTCTACCAATAACGACCAACAAGAATATTATTTAACTGAAGTAGTAGATTATCTTGATCGCGTCATGGCAGTGGATGCTGAAGATTATCGAGAAATTAGCGGTATTAACGACCGTCAACAATTATCGGCAGCTTTTGACGTATTGCAAGCCAGAATCAAAGAAAATTGGATGAAAGCAGGGGTGACGATGATTAACCCCGATAGTATTACCATCGATGAAACCGTCCAACTACAGCCAGATGTGATTATCGAACCTCAAACCCATCTGCGGGGGAACACGGCGATCGCTAATGGGAGTCGCATTGGACCAGGTAGTCTAATTGAAAACAGTCAAATTGGGGAAAATGTCACCGTTTTATATTCTGTAGTTACTGACTCAGAAGTTGCCGCCCACACTCGCATTGGCCCTTATTCCCACCTAAGAGGGGATGTCAAGTTAGGGGAGAAATGCCGCATCGGCAACTTTGTTGAAATTAAAAAAGCTACCATTGGGACAAATACCAATGTTGCCCATCTTTCCTATTTAGGAGATGCGCATCTGGGCGATCGCGTTAATGTGGGTGCCGGAACAATTACTGCTAACTACGATGGTAAACACAAACACCCGACTACTATTAAAAGCGGTAGTAAAACAGGCTCAAATAGCGTTTTAGTTGCTCCCGTAACACTAGGAGAAAATGTCACCGTTGCCGCAGGTTCAGTTGTCACCAAAGATGTAGAAGATAACGCCCTGGTAATTGCGCGATCGCGTCAGAAAGAAATTCCCGACTGGGGGAAGGGTGACCAATGACCAATGACTGCTTTGATTTTATAGGTTTGGGTAAATTTATTCCAAATCTTTACGGCCTGGGTTACGAGAAGGATCGCTAGAAAGAAGCCCGAAAATAAAAAGACCAATAAAGAAAAATACTGTGATGTAGACCACAATTTTGAGAGTAAGCATTTTTAAGTATCTCCGTGCAAATCTAAAAGAATATTATTCAAAAGAGCTACAAGTTTCTGATTTGTAGACTTGTTATTTATGGGCAACTGCCTAAAAATAAACCCTATCTAATCATTAAATCATACCTGAATACATTACAATAATCGGATTTAATCTACTTGGAATTTACTTCTAGAAAAACCATATGGCTAGCTCGCAATCTACACCATCCAGTTTATTGAGAACTCCTCTGTTTGATTTAGCTCAACAACAACAAGCTAGATTTACGGCTTTTTCTGGCTGGGAAATGCCAGTGCAGTATTCCAGTTTAAAACTAGAACATCAGGCAGTACGCGATCGCGTTGGGATGTTTGATATTTCTCACATGGGAAAATTTACTTTGAGCGGTAAAGATTTAATTGCCACTTTACAGAAGCTAGTTCCATCAGATCTAGCTCGTTTATCTCCAAAAGAAGCACAATACACTGTCTTGCTCAACCCTCAAGCAGGAATTATCGACGATATTATTTTTTACTACCAAGGTGAAACCCCAATGGGAGAGCAACAAGGGGTAGTGATCGTCAATGCGGGGACTGCTACTAAAGATAAAGCTTGGTTACTGGAGAATTTGTCAGGTAGTACTGTGACAATCAAAGATATTTCTAAGCAACAGGTTTTAATTGCCCTTCAAGGGCCATTAGCCGCCGCCACCTTACAAACTTTAGTCACAGAAGAATTGAGTACCATGAATGCTTTTACTCACCGAGAAGTTACCATCGACGGAGCAACAGCTTTTATAGCTAGAACTGGATACACAGGGGAAGATGGTTTTGAAATTATGTTAGAGCCAGAAGCAGGAAAAAAACTCTGGCAATCTCTATTAGCGGCGGGTGTTGTTCCCTGTGGCTTGGGTGCTAGAGATACCTTGCGTCTAGAAGCAGCAATGAGTTTGTATGGACAAGATATTGATGAAACTACCACCCCTTTAGAGGCTGGTTTAGGCTGGTTAGTTCATTTAGATAGTAAAGAAGACTTTATCGGGCGATCGATACTAGAACAGCAAAAATTCCAAGGTTTAGAACGTCGTTTGGTTGGATTGCAGATGTTAGGTAGACATATTGCCCGTCATGGCTATCGAGTCATGTTTGAAGGTAAAGCAGTGGGAGAAGTCACTAGCGGTACTTTAGCACCTACTCTAGGTAAAGCGATCGCTTTGGCTTACGTTCCTCAAACTCTAAGTAAAGTCGGACAGGAATTAGCAATAGAAATTCGTAGTAAGACTTATGCTGCCAAAGTAGTTAAAAAACCTTTTTACCGTTCTCCTCATAAAAAATAGGAGATATTAGCGTAATAGTATAAAAATCCTACCCTCTCTAACCGATAGAATATAAAAACCATTTCTTATTATCGCAAAAGACAATATGACTTCTGCTGCACCAGCCAAGACAAAATATGAAGCAATAATTGGGTTGGAAACCCACTGTCAGCTAAATACCAAAACCAAAATATTCAGTAGAGAATCAACTAAATTTGATGGTGATAACCCCAATACTAATATTTCGCCTATTTGTTTGGGATATCCTGGGGTGCTTCCCGTATTAAACGAAAAAGTTTTAGAATATGCAGTCAAAGCAGGATTGGCACTAAATTGTCAGATTGCACCCTACAGTAAATTTGATCGCAAACAATATTTTTATCCCGACTTACCCAAAAACTATCAAATTTCTCAATACGATCTGCCTATTGCCGAACACGGTTGGATTGAAATTGAAATTGTCGAAAAACCCAATACCCAAGGGACAGCTTTAATTTCGGAGGGTTCCTCACCAATTCGCAAAAAAATCGGCATTACCCGCTTACACATGGAAGAAGATGCGGGGAAACTAACTCACGGTGGTAGCGATCGCCTGGATGGTTCTACTTATTCTCTGGTAGACTTTAACCGTGCGGGCATACCTTTAGTAGAAATCGTTTCCGAACCAGATTTGCGTTCTGGTAAAGAAGCCGCCGAATATGCTCAAGAATTGCGTCGCATCATGCTCTATCTCGGTATCAGTGATGGCAAAATGAACGAAGGTTCTTTGCGCTGCGATGTGAACATTTCTGTCCGCCCCGTAGGTCAAAAGGAATTCGGCACTAAAGTAGAAATTAAGAACATGAATTCCTTTAGTGCCATTCAAAAAGCGATCGATTACGAGATTGAAAGACAAATTGCCGCGATTGAAAATGGCAAACCCATCTATCAAGAAACCCGCCTCTGGGAAGAAGGAACTGGACGTACTAAAAGTATGCGCTTAAAAGAAGGAAGTAGCGACTATCGTTATTTCCCCGAACCAGATTTACCACCCATTGAAGTCTCCCCAGAACAATTAGAAATCTGGAAAGCCGAATTACCAGAACTTCCCGTAGAAAAACGTCACCGTTACGAATCGGAATTGGGCTTATCTGCCTATGATACAAGAGTATTAACAGATGATCGCGCTGTGGCGGAATATTTTGAAGCGGCGGTGGCGGCTGGTGGTGACACCAAACAAGTTGCTAACTGGGTAATGGGGGATATTGCGGCTTATGCCAATAGTAATAACCTCAAGATTACCGAAACCAAACTCAAACCCGAAACCCTAGCCGAGTTAATTGGTTTAATCGATAAAGGGACGATTAGCGGTAAAATTGCCAAAGAAATCTTACCTGAACTAATAGAAAATGGCGGTTCGGCACAAAAATTAGTTGAGAAAAAAGGTTTAATTCAAATTTCCGATACGGGAGAACTCGAGAAAATCATCGATGAAGTTATCGCCGCCCATCCTCAAGAATTAGAACAATTTCGTGGCGGTAAAACTAAACTTAAAGGTTTCTTTGTCGGACAGGTAATGAAACAAACTAACGGACGTGCATCTCCCAAATTAACCAATCAATTGTTAGGTAAAAAACTGCAAGGTTGACATCCTCTCCGCTCTAGAAGGGCGAAGATTCCTAAAACAGCGTGCTTCTGCTTATAGGTGGTTAACAGCTCAACGCAAACTGCTGACACTGCCAGACTGACACTCGCTCCCCGTTCGTTATTATGAGGGGTCGTCTGCGTGGGTTTCCCGCGCAGTTTATGATATCAAATCACTAAATGTTTGCTATGCATAATGCATCAACAATAAATGGATAGCAAGTAATCGAACTAACGATTGAATTATTAAGTTTATTTAAAGTTATACTAAGAGTAATTCTCAG
>JBHJNX010000224.1:0-5774 GCA_050330335.1 Pleurocapsa sp.
GAATTTTTAGTTGTTTTAGGGCCTTCAGGAAGCGGAAAATCTACCCTGCTGAACTTATTAGGAGGTTTAGATCTGCCTTCTCAAGGTCAAGTCTGGTTTGGCGATCGCAATTTAGCTCAGACAAGCGATCGCGCATTAACTTTGTTTCGTCGCAAATCGATTGGTTTTGTTTTCCAATTTTACAATTTGATTCCCAGTCTAACGGTTTTAGAAAATGTTGCCCTCGTCACTCAAATAGCGATCCGTCCCATGCATCCCAGGGAAGCTTTGGGATTAGTAGATTTAGATCGTCGTCTCCATCATTTTCCTTCCCAATTGTCTGGAGGAGAACAACAACGAGTCGCGATCGCTCGTGCTATTGCCAAACGACCTGAAATACTTCTTTGTGACGAACCCACAGGCGCGCTAGACTATCAAACTGGCAAGCTGATTTTATCCGTACTCGATCGCCTCAACCGCGAATTGCCAACAACAATGGTCATCATTACTCATAACACTGGTATTTCCGCGATGGCAGACCGAGTTATTACCATGCGTAGCGGTGAAATTATTAAAATCCAGAGCAATCAAACCAAGATAGTTCCTCAAGATTTAGAGTGGTAAATTTAGTTTCCTAATTCAATGGATATCCTCGATCGCAAGATTATCAGAGAACTTTGGCAACAACGGGGGCAGGTAATAGCACTAGGATTAGTGTTAGTCTGTGGCATTGCCAGTTTTTTGATGGCACTGAGTGCTTATAGCTCGGTCAAACTTACTCAATCAATTTACTATGATAACTACCATTTTGCCCATGTTTTCGCCTCTGTTAAACGCGCTCCCATTAGTTTAGCTGACCAAATTGAAGCGATCGCAGGTGTAGCCAGAGTTGAAACTCGCATTGTCAAAGAAGTCACCCTAGATGTACCCCAATTAAACGAACCAGCTACGGGTAGATTAATTTCCCTCCCCGAAAATAGACCACAACTGCTCAATCGACTACATCTACGCCGAGGACGCTATCTCGAACCGACGCGAAGCAATGAAATCTTAATTAGCGAAGCTTTTGCCGAAGCAAATCAACTCCAATTAGAACAAGAAATAGGTGCAGTAATTAACGGCAAATGGCAGAAACTTCGGATTGTCGGGATTGTTCTATCTCCAGAATACGTTTATGAAGTACGTGGCGGTAGTGATGTTTATCCAGATAATAAAAGATTCGGCGTTATTTGGATGGGTCAAGAAGCATTGGCACACGCCTTCGATCTTGATAGTGCTTTTAACGATGTCACTCTTACTCTCAACCCCAATACCCAAGAATTAGAAGTTATCGATCATCTAGACCGTTTACTAGAAAATTATGGTGGATTAGGAGCTTATAGCAGAAAAGACCAAGTTTCCCACCGCATTTTTACTCAAAAAATCGATGATTTAAAAAATTTAGCGACTTTTTTGCCCACCATCTTTTTAGGAATTGCTGCTTTTCTAATTAATGTCATTCTTTCTCGTCTAGTAGCAACTCAACGGGAGCAAATCGGAGTCTTAAAAGCCTTTGGCTATAGTAATTTGACCCTGGGCTTTCATTATCTCAAATTCATTCTGGCGATCGTTAGTGGTGGAGTTGCGATCGGTTCAATGCTTGGCTTTTGGTTGGGCAAACAAATGACTCTAACCTATACTCAATTTTTTCGCCTACCCATAGTTCAATATCGGTTAGAAATTGGTTTAGTAACCGTCGCAGTTTTGTTGAGCTTAATTGCCTCTACCCTGGGTGGATTAAAACCAGTCGTTCTAGCTATTTCTTTACCTCCAGCCACAGCAATGCGTCCCGAACCACCAGCCCAGTTTAAACCAACCATTATGGAACAATTTGGTTTGGAGCGTTTTTTTTCTCCCGTCATTCGGATCTTGGTTCGTAATTTGGAACGCAAATTTTCACAAGCATTGTTTTCCATTGTCGGTATTGCTCTAGCCATAGCAATTTTAGTGGCAGGTAACTACATCAGTGATGCGATGAACTATATTGCTGAAGTTCAATTTAACAACGTTCAACGAGAAGATGTGGCAATTATTTTTAATGAAGCAATCCCAGGTCGTGCTATTTACGAGGTCAACGATTTACCTGGGGTGCTTCAGAGCGAACCTTTTCGGACTGTTCCCGTGCGTTTGCGCTATCAACAAAATAGTTATCGTCTTAATTTGACTGGAATTCTACCTAACGGGGAGTTACGCCGTTTGGTAGACCGCCATCTCAACTTGCTTCAACTGCCAAATAACGGACTAGTACTGAGTATTAAATTAGCAGAAATTTTACAAGTAAATCCAGGAAAAACAGTAACAGTAGAAGTATTAGAAGGAAAGCGTTTGATTCGTGAAATTCCAGTAGTTGGTTTGGTAGACGAACTTTTAGGACTGTCGGCTTATATAAATCTCGATGCTCTCAATCGAATGCTCGAAGAAGATTTAACCATTTCTGGTACTTATTTATCAGTAGACGATCGCTCTATCAATCAGCTTTTTACCCATTTAAAAACTATTCCTGCTATTGGTGGAGTATCGAATCGACAAACCAGTTTAAAAAGCTTTCAAGAATTTATCGCTCAAAATTTAGAATTCTTTACTAAAGTTTTAGTTATTTTTGCTTGCATCATTACGTTTAGTATTATTTATAACTCCGCCAGAATTTCTTTAGCAGAACGAAAAAGAGAACTTGCTAGTCTAAAAATTCTTGGATTTAGCCATCATGAAATTGCTTTTATTTTATTAGGTGAACAATTAATTTTAGTATTAATAGCCATCCCAATTGGTTTTATTTTAGGCTATTTTTTAGCATTTTTAATGTCTTTGGCGTACAATTCTGAAATATTTCGACTACCTTTAATCGTCGAAAGACATACCTATTTTGTTGCTTTTTTAATTGTGATAATAACTGCTTTTAGTTCGAGTTTAATAATTTATCAAAAACTCAAACACCTCGATTTAATCGAAGTTTTCAAAAACAGTCAACGTTAAATCCTGACTGCCTGACAGTAGCAAGTGGCAACGTCGGACTGACATCAGACCTTCTGCCCTATTGAGAAATCTTCAATTTCATTTTTAGATAGATCAGATATTTTACCTTGACTTTAACAACAAAAATGTTGTTAAACTAGATTCTAATAACTAAAACAACAAAAATATTGTTTTAGTCTGATGTCACAAGCTACAGACTAAGACATATAAGGGTTTGACTATTTTCTAATTACAGGAGGATTGAACTTGATGAGTGGTTTACAAACTAATAATCTAGCTAGCGAACAAAGTTTAAAAATGATGAAAAACTTTGCTCAGAAATATGCCGAAAGAACCAATACATACTTCTGCATCGATCCATCGGTAACAGCCGTAGTCATTGAAGGATTGGCTAAACACAAAGATGACTTAGGCTCTCCTTTGTGTCCCTGTCGCCACTATGAAGACAAAGAAGCCGAAGTTAAAGCTACCTTTTGGAATTGTCCTTGTGTTCCGATGCAGGAGCGTAAAGAATGTCATTGTATGTTGTTTCTCACTCCAGATAATGAGTTTGCGGGCGATCGCCAAGAAATTACCCTCGAAGAAATTAGAGCTACTACTAATGGTTAGCTTCAATCAGTTAATCAACATCTTTTAAATTAATCGGGCGATCGCCAACATTACTATCTCTCATTCTCGATTGAAAGAAATCAACATGACATCGATTAATAGCGTGGTTAGCAACAATCAAAAACCATTAACCAAAGTTAAACTAACAAATTCTCGCTCTGAGAAAATTTCTCAAACCACATCTCTGGTTAAATTTGACCAACGCTCTGACTATTCTCAAACTCAAAGTTCCAACTACTCTCAAGATGCGGTTCGTAATTATTTACAAACAATTGGCAAAGTTTCATTATTAACAGCAGAAGCAGAGATCGAACTTAGTCGTCAAGCCAGAGATTTGCTAGAGCTAGAAGCAATTCGTCAACAGCTAGCTGAAAAATTAGGACGAGAACCAAATCATCTAGAATGGTCGCAGCAAGTTGGTCTGACACCATCTAGTTTACATCGCCGTCTGTATCTCGGTCGTAAAGCTAAAAACGAAATGATTCGGGCAAATTTACGCCTAGTGGTCTTTATTGCTAAAAAATATCTCAAGCGTGGACTTTCATTACAAGATTTAATTCAAGAAGGTAATTTAGGTCTGATTAAAGCAGTTGAGAGATTTGAACCAGAGAAAGGATGTAAGTTTTCAACTTATGCTTATTGGTGGATTCGTCAGTCTATCATACGAGCGATCGTCGAACAATCCCGTACCATCCGTCTGCCTATCCATATTCATGATAAGCTCTCTTTAATTAAAAAAACTTTTAAACTTTTATCCCAACAACTGCAACGTCAACCCAGTGAACAAGAGATGGCAGAATATCTCGATATAAGTGTTGAACGATTGCAATTTTTGCTGAAAGTAGGCCAAGCACCCTTTTCTCTGGAAGTTTCTGTAGATGGGGAGGAAGATTCTCGCCGATTTAGCGAAGCTATTGAATCTGATGTTCCCACGCCAGAAGATTGGATAATTAGAAAATTGAGACGTGAAGAGGTAGACAAGCTATTAAATTATCTAAGCTCTCAAGAGCGAGAGGTTGTAAGTTCACGTTTTGGTTTAGATGATGGAGTAGTCAAAACTTCAGCCGAGATCGCTGAAAATTTAAATCTCAGTCGAAAACAGATTAATCGAATAAGAGCCAAAGCGATGAATAAATTGCGTCGTCTCTGCTTTGCTTATGATTTTGAAGATTATTTGGCATAAGTTCTAGATATTTCCTTCTAACTATAGTCGTACAAACTTAAGTTAGGACAAATTAATTTATCTGTTCGTAAATATGAATGATGAATGATCAAATGTCCTAATAAAACTTTGTATTGCTATAGATAATTTTAATACTCGATTCCCATAGTAGCTAAATCGGGTAACCAACGTGAAGCAGGGGAGGAAGATATTAATTACTAATAAGTAAATTCACAATTTAAACGCACATTGGCTTAACTGTCCCAAGAACGTATCCAAGAAGATAATTCGGCGAGCGGGCGATGGACTAGTGTTCCCGACCAAGATAAAGTACGAGTGGGAATTGCCGGACTCATACATAAACCAATCCCCTCTGCCCTACATAATGTCCAAGTCAAACCAATGATAATTTCTCGTACTGTAGTTGCTGTTTGACTCGAATCTAATAGCAGATCGTAGATTTCTCTGGGATTAATCATTTAATTGATCGCTTTAAAATCCTGCAAATCCTGTGGCAGCAAGATAAATATCGTGCCAAGAAGGTTGTCGGTAATCTTGATTGAAAGTTTGATCTACATATTTAACTATTTGAGGAAGTTCTTCACTATCAGTTTCTCCTTGAAGGAATAAATTGAGCTTATCTTCCCAGCCTGGTGGGTAGTTTTTAATAATTGGATGTTTAATCGTAATTGATTGATATTCTCCTAATTCAGAATCGACAACAAGATCGAGACTGAGAATTCCTAACGGACGCACAAAAATTCCCGTACCTGCAATTTTAAAGCTAGAATCTAGTTCTTTTTGTCGCATGATTACTACGAAATGTGCGCCTCTGGGAAGGCGATAGGGTAATTGACTGAGACTATTAACGGGCTTTACTTCTACGTTATAACCTTGGGTCAAACCCGATTCTAAAGTAATGCCTTCGTATTCTTGGTCGGGATGAGGTAGATAGATTGTAAACTGATGTATGTCTAACCAAGGATTGTAAACTGTTTCGTCAATTTTTCCC
>JBHJNX010000225.1:0-18982 GCA_050330335.1 Pleurocapsa sp.
CATTATGTGCCGAAAAAAAGTCCTAATGGAATTGTTCCCACTCTCAAAAGCTTCTTTGCCGATGTAAATCAAGGGACTTGGATAGCTTGGAAACAAGTAGATGCAGAACAAAGAGAAAATTTCGAGACAACAGTTAATATTGAAGGAGAAGCCAACTACAATGTCCGTCGGATTCCTCTAGATGCCGAACAGGTCAAACAATTCTATCACATTACTTCTAAAGAAGCATTCTGGCCGATTTTGCATTCTTTTCCCTATCACTTCACTTCTGAAACCGCAGAATGGGAGAATTTTCAGAATATCAACCGCCTGTTTGCCGAAGCTGCTTGTGAAGAAGCGGCCGACGATGCTTTGATTTGGATTCACGACTACAATTTGTGGCTAGCACCCCAATATATCCGTCAAATTAAACCAGAAGCGCGGATTGCTTTTTTCCATCACACTCCTTTTCCTTCAGTAGATGTATTCAATATTTTGCCTTGGCGGGATGCCATTGTAGAAAGTTTGTTGTGTTGTGATATTGTTGGCTTCCATGTACCACGATATTCGCAAAACTTTGTTAACGTTGCCCGCAGTCTCAAACCCGTAAAAATCCTGGAACAAAAACCAGTAGAAGGACATCTGACACCAGTAGGTATTGCTCTGGCAGAACCAGAAATGACTACTAAATTAGGTTATAAAGGGCAAGTAGTTAATATTGATGCTTTTCCTGTAGGTACTAATCCCCAACACATCCTTTCTATCTTAGCTAAACCAGAAACTACCACTAGAATCAAAGAAATCCAACAAGAATTAAGTGGCAAGAAACTAATTATCGCCGCAGGACGGGTAGATTATGTTAAAGGTAACGAAGAAAAACTGCAAGCTTACGGTCGTCTGTTGGAACGTCGTCCTGACCTCCACGGTAAAATAAATTTTGTTATGACTTGTGTGCAACCTGCTCCTGAAATGCGAGTTTATAAAACCGCTCAAAGTACTATTGAACAGCTAGCAGGTCAGATTAACGGTCGCTTTGGCAAACTAGATTGGATGCCCATCCGTTTATTCACTCAACCCCTACCCTTAGAAGAGCTAATTGCCTACTATAAGGCTGCGGATATCTGTTGGACAACTCCCCTGCGGGACGGTTTAAACCTAGTAGCCAAAGAATATATCGTAGCTCACGAAGGTAAAGATGGTGTGTTGATCCTCTCAGAATTTGTCGGTGCAGCAGTAGAATTGCCAGAAGCAATTTTAACCAATCCCTATTCCTTTGATGGTATGGATAAAGCGATCGAACGAGCTTTAGTAATGTCAGAAGCCGAGCAAAAAGAACTGATGGCAAAAATGTATCACACCGTTACTACTTATGACGTTAAATATTGGGCAGACCGCTTGTTAGACCAGTTTAAAAATCTCAAACATCAAACCATAACCGAACAAAAAGCTACTTTAGAGGTTGTTTGAATTTAATTGAGCCGGGGTAGAGATTTGGCTTAAAGAGCCGCAGATTCCCCAATCAGAACTTGACTGGGGGATTTTTTTAATAGACCTATGAGCATAAGTCTTTAATCCTTGCGATTTGAGTACAAATGACTGTAAGGGCGGAGTCTCTCTGACAAAAAACTAATAACTTTTGATTTTAATACTTATTTTTGCAAAAAGTCTAATGACTGACGACTAATGACTTTTTGGTCAAAGCTACAAAATTAGAGAGAATTTGTAATCCATTGTGAGAAGATTTTTCGGGATGAAATTGAACTCCCATCAAATTGTCTAGTGCGATCGCGGCAGTAACGGTTTGAGAGCCATGAGTGACGGTAGCTGCATTGATCCTCGTATCTACTGGATTGACATAAAAAGAGTGAACGAAATAAAGATAGGGATCGGGTTTTAAGTTTTTCCACAGGGGCAGTTGAGGCTGTTGTAACTTTAATTGATTCCAACCCATGTGAGGGATCGTAATGCCGGGTTCACTTTGAAAACGCTTGACTACACCGGGAACAATGCCCAAACCTGCTTCACTACCTTCTTCTGAGCCATCGAATAAAATTTGCAATCCGACACAAATACCGAGAAAAGGCTTACCAGAGGCGATCGCCTGAATGATAATCGGCTTGAGATTACGCTCCTTGATATGATGCATTGCTGGATCGAATGCTCCTACTCCCGGTAAGACTACGGCATCAGCACTTAAAATCTCATCGGCAGAGGCGGTAATTTTGGGAGTTGCACCTGCTGTTTCCAAACCTTTACAAGCAGAGTGCAGATTACCTATTTCATAGTCAATGACAGCAACGATGGTCATGGTTAATGTCTAAATCTGAAAAACTTTTCGATCTATATTCTACAGGAATGGTTTGCTGCTAATTGTCCTTTGGCATCTGTCGAAAATTTCCCAGTAATTGGGAACTATAGATTTATGTAGTTTTTCTAGAGTCGTAGTTGTGTAATTGGGATGTTTGATGCTGGTGTAACGGAAGCTCTTTTATCGTTGTCAACGATTACCACAATTGAAAATTTACTTCCCAGCTTGATGAAGATCGTTCATCAATATCTCGATGTGGAAAAAAGTATTTTAATTTTACCTACTGCTACTGAAAAGCCGGTTAATCTCGAATTTGGTCAGTTAGAAATTGCCTCAATTATCAATGCTACTCTAGCGATCGCCACAGGTCAAAATAATTCATTTACTTTTCAGTTAGAAGAATCGATTCTTTTGGCAGATTATTCCGAATTGCCTTTGAGTTTGATCCATCAGATTGAATTAACTCACGAAACCCTAGTTATTGATCGCACTCAGGAAAAATTTAGATTTTCTCTAGATAGTTATTTTGTCACACACAACCCAAGAAATTTATTGTGTTTGCCCTTGATTGATGATTCTCAGTTGGTAGGAATTTTTTATTTGGAAAATAGTTTGAATCCAGAAGGGTTTACTGAAAATACTCTTGAAACTATCCAACAAATTGCCACTCAAGCAACTGCTTCTCTGTTTAATTTAGAAACTAATCTCTATCAGCTTAACTATGCTCAAAATCTGGAACGGCAAATTCAGCATCTAGACATTCAATTATATGCGACAGTCATCGAACAACATCAAGCCGAATCTAAATTATTTCAAAGAGAGCGTTATCTTTCAGCTTTAGTAGAAGTTCAACAACATCTTTTATTATCCTCAGAAGTAACTCAGGTTGATTATAGTAAAATTCTCAAAATTTTAGGACAAGTTGCTGATGCTAGTCGTGCTTATATTTTTCAAAATTATTACGATTTTAATGGCAATTTATTGATGAGCCAAGTAGAAGAATGGTGTGCTTTAGGAATTGAGTCAGAACAAGAGAATTTATTATTCAAAAATTTACCTTATGATGACTATTTTCCTCGGTGGAATAGTTTGCTAGCCAAAGATGAAATTATTACTGGTATAGTTAAGGATTTTCCTCAAGCAGAAAGAAACATTTTAGAAGCGCAAAATATTGCAGCAATTTTAATTTTGCCTATAATTGTTAAAGATAAATTTTGGGGATTTATTGGTTTTGATAATTGCTTGGAAGCTCGCCAATGGCAGGATGCTGAGATTAATTTATTAAGAGCCGCTACTAGTGCTATCGTTTTTTGGTTAGAAAGACAGGAAACACAGGCAATTTTAAATCGCGATCGCGCTTTACTAAAAGGACAACAAGAAGCTTCCCTTGATGGGATCTTGGTGATTGATGAATGCCATAAAATTGCTTCTTATAATCAAAGATTCTGTCAATTGTGGAATATTTCCGAAACTATTGTTTCTACTTACAATAGCAGACAATTAACTAATTTTTTAATTCCTCAACTGGTAAATCCAGAAGAATTTTTAGAAAGAATTAACTATTTAGACTACCATTTAAATCAAAGCGATCAAGATGAAATTTTTTTAAAAGATGGACGCATTTTTGATTATTATTCTACTCCAATAAAATCAGATTTTGGTGAGGATTATGGAAAAATTTGGTATTTTCGAGATATTACTGAAGCTAGAAACCGAGAAAAGGTATTGAGTTTAATTGTAGAAACTACTGCTTCTCAAATCGGCAATGATTTTTTTTACAGTTGTGTGCAATATTCTGCCGAAATTTTTCAAGTCAATTATGCTTTTTTAGCCGAACCGGCAGATTCAACAGCTATCAACGCCCGTACTTTATCTTTTTGGCAGTGCGATCGCTTTATCGATAATTTTCAATACTGTCTAGATAACACTCCCTGTCAAGAATTAATTACTGAAAAACAAGGTAAGTTTTTGTATTCAGTAGTACAACCTTTTCCGCCTAACACTTTTTTGGGTTCTTTAAAAATTCAAAGTTATTTGGGAATGCCAATTAGTGATTCAAGTGGTCATAATATTCTCGGCCATTTAGTGTTGATGAATTCTCAACCAATAGCAAGTTTAACCGAACAACAAGAACTAATTTTAAAAATCTTTTTAACCCGAATTGGCGTTGAATTAGAACGCAGAAAAGCCCAACAAGCTTTAGAAAAAGCTAAAGCACAATCTGAGGTTGCTAATCAGGCAAAAACTCAATTTTTGGCTCAAATGAGTCATGAACTGCGAACACCACTTAATGCCATTTTGGGTTTTACAGAGATCATGACTAATGAAGCTTTAGATAATGTTCAACAAAAGTATCTAGAAATTATCAATAAAAGTGGCAAACATCTACTCAATCTAATTAACGACGTTTTGGATATGTCGAAAATTGAAGCGGGTCAGGTTAGCTTGGAGTTTAAACGGTTTAATTTGGCAGATTGTTTAAACGATATTCATGAAATGTTTGTTTTACCTTCTCAAACAAAAGGTTTGCAACTAATTACCCAAACCAGCAAAGACATACCTGAACATATTGTCAGCGATGAAAACAAATTACGTCAGGTATTAATTAATTTATTGAGTAACGCTATCAAGTTCACCAAAACAGGAGAAGTAAATTTAACTGTTAGCTGTAAAACTTCTGAATGTTTATTATTCCAAGTCCGGGATACTGGTAGCGGTATTGCACCTGAAGAATTAGAACTACTATTTGAACCGTTTATACAGACAAAAGCAGGACGTAAATCTGGTGAAGGTACTGGTTTGGGTTTATCAATTACTAGTAACTTTGTTCGACTACTGGGAGGAGAAATACAAGTAGAAAGTGTAGTCGGAGTAGGAACAACTTTTAGTTTTCAGCTTCCCCTTAATTTAATGCAGTTTCAATCTCATAGCCAAGTAACTCGGACTTCACAAATTGAAGGTACAGAAAAAACTATCACTAGTTTGGTATCGGGTCAGCCAGAATATCGTATTTTAGTCGTGGATGACAATCCCGCCAACAGAACATTATTACTGCAATTGTTAACTAAGGTGGGATTCACAGTTAGAGAAGCCGATAATGGCCAACAAGCCGTAAAATTAGCATCAGATTGGCATCCCCACTTAATTTGGATGGATTTACAAATGCCTGTTATGGATGGTTTTATAGCTACCCAAAAAATTAAAGCCCATCATCCCCATATCGTGATTATTGCCCTGACAGCTAATGTTTTTGTGGAAACCAAAGAGAAAGTCTTAGCCTGTGGTTTTGATGACTCGCTGCACAAACCCTGTTCTAAAGCAGAATTATTGGCAAAAATGCAACAACACTTAGGAATTAAAGATAGCGAACTAGAGTATTCGAGAACACTATCTTCTGGAGATCCTGCTCGAACTTCATTACCGCCAATAACCTTAAATGCTGAAATGTTAAAAGTAATGCCCCCTGAATGGATCGAACAACTCTATCTAGCAGCGATCGCTGCTAAAGAAAAGCAAATTTTAGCTTTAATTGAACAAATACCGCAATCAGAAAGTTTATTAGCGCAAATATTAACTAATTCTCTAGAATCATTTTGTTTAGAAGAAATTATTAACTGTACCGCAGCCAGCTTAAAATAATTAATTTTTTTATGTCAAATAACGCTCGATTTCTAACTCAGCAGTCCGAACCTGCTTCTCAAGGAGATATTTTAGTAGTTGATGATAAGCCAGAAAACCTCTTATTATTGTCAGTAGCATTGACCAAAAAAGGCTATGAAGTTAGAAAAGTAGTTAATGGCAACTTAGCTTTATTAGCAGCACAAGCCGAACCTCCAGATTTAGTTTTGCTGGATATTAATATGCCAGAAATGAACGGTTATCAAGTCTGTCGTCAACTCAAAGCCAATTCCAAAACTCAAGATATTCCGATTATTTTTATCACCGCTTCTGATGAAGCATTCGATAAAGTCAAAGCCTTTAACCTTGGTGGTAGTGACTATATTACTAAACCCTTTCAAATCGAAGAAGTTAGAGTCAGAATTGAAAACCAATTAGCTATTTGTCGCTTACAGCAAAAATTAAAGGCACAGAATGCCAAACTAGAAAAGGAAGTCCGCTATCGTCAGGCAATAGAAACAGAATTATTAGAAGCCAATCGCCGCCTCAAAATTTTAGCCAATCTCGATGGCTTAACTCAAGTAGCCAACCGCCATCGTTTCGATGAATATTTTGCTAGAGAATGGTTGCGATCGCAACGAGAAAAAACTGAATTAGCAATTATCCTCTGTGATGTAGATTATTTTAAACCCTACAACGACCACTTCGGTCATCAAGCAGGGGATGTTTGTTTGCAAAAAGTTGCTCAAACTCTGTCCCGTGTAATTAAACGTCCCGCAGATCTAGTAGCCCGTTACGGAGGTGAAGAGTTCGCGATTATTCTACCCCAGACACCGGCAACTACCGCCCTAGAAATAGCTGAAACCATCCGTCAGCAAATTGCCCAACTCAATTTAGAACATCCCGCATCTACCGTCAGCGATCGCGTTTCTTTAAGTTTGGGAGTTACCAGCCTACAACCAAGTTTACAATATACTAAAGAACAGTTATTAGCTACTGCCGACCGCGCCCTTTATCAAGCAAAACAACAAGGACGTAACTGTGCAGTTTTACAATTAATAATAAATAATAATTGAAATTGACTGGCGATCGCGATTTTTAGCTAATGAAACCAAAGTTTAAAACCAGACTAGCTTGGGAACAAGCACAGGTACTGATGCAACCTGCCTTATTAAGGATTGTAGATAATATTCGCAAACAATTAGAATCATCTACTTGGAAAGGTACTTATAAAGAAGTTACTAAACCCATTCCAGGTTATCATCTATGTTTGACTCGTCAAGACCGACAGCTCGAAATTGATATTTGGGAGCTTTGTTATCAAGTTTGTTTCCAACAATACCAGCCCATCCATCACATTTTTAGTGGCGATGACGACAGTAACTATGAAGTAGAAGTAGATACCCGTCTGATTGACGATTTTGGTGAAATTGACTGGCAATTACTAGAATCTAAAGCCCAACAGTCAGTGAGAAACGTTTTTGAATCATTACCAAATTAAAGCAATCAGGAAAGAAAAATAACTAAATATTAACTATATACTAGATTGTAAATGACAAGTTCGAGCAAGCAAATGCAAAATAATTCTTTAATTCAACCCGATTTAGCTTCCGACTTAACCGAAATACAACTAGCACAAGTTTTAGCTGCGCGATTGGCTATTTCTCATCAAGACTGGCATCGCCTCAAAGGAAACCGACAAGCACAGGCAAAACAACAACTAGCTTCAGCTATGGTATTTTTACTCAAAGAACGACCTCAAGAAGCTTTGATCCATCTCAATCAAGCCGCAGGCTGGTTAGATGGTTCTTTAAAATCTCCTCCCTGTCCCGATCATCACAAAAAAGAACCAGGAGTCAGGTAAAAGTAAAAATCACGAAGCAATAAGTAGCCAATAACTGTACAGACAAGGCACGCCTTGTCTCTAATGACCAATGACCAATAACTAATAACATCATGGAACAATCTGCAATTCAATTTCTTTCTCCAGAAGAATCAGCCGATGTAGAAGCGGCTTTGTTGACATCTTCGGAAAAGTTTCTGACTCGCCTGACAATTTCCTCTTTAAGACTGCTACAAACTATAGCTCAAGATAATCAAGTGACAGTAGAAGAATTAACTTACAAGCAAATTATTCAATGGTTTGAAAATGATAGTAAAGTCAAACGAGAACAGGGTGCAGATGCAGCAACTTTGAAATGGTGATCGGGATCATAATTACTGCTGATTCTTGGTAATCAACAATTTTTCTTAACCTTAATTTGAGACAATAAGCATAAATTACGGATACATAGCGCGATCGCGGCGATAGTGAATACTTATGCAAACTCTAGATAATCCTAACCTTACTACTAATACTAAAGCTTTTGATACTACCATTCACCGCAGGAAAACCCGTCCCGTTAAAGTTGGGGATGTGATTATTGGTGGCGGTCATCCCGTAGTGGTACAGTCAATGATTAATGAAGATACTCTCGATATCGAGGGTTCTGTAGCAGCAATTCGTCGGCTGCATGAAATTGGCTGTGAAATCGTGCGCGTAACCGTACCGAGTATGGCACACGCCAAAGCCCTAGCTCACATTAAGGAAAAACTAGCTCAAACTTATCGAGCAGTTCCCTTAGTAGCTGACGTACATCATAATGGTATGAAAATTGCCCTCGAAGTTGCCAAGCACGTCGATAAAGTCAGAATTAATCCGGGGTTATACGTATTTGAGAAACCCAAAAGCGATCGCACTGAGTATACTGAGGCAGAATTTAAGGAAATTGGCGATAAAATTAGTGCTACCTTAGAACCTCTAGTAGTTTCTTTGCGAGATCAAAAGAAAGCCATGCGTATCGGCGTAAATCATGGTTCTTTATCAGAAAGAATGCTGTTTACCTATGGCGATACCCCCGAAGGAATGGTGGAGTCGGCTTTAGAATTTATCCGCATCTGCGAATCTCTTGATTTTTACAATTTGGTGATCTCTCTTAAAGCATCTCGCGTTCCTGTAATGCTTGCAGCTTATCGCCTGATGGTTAAGCGGATGAACGAGTTGGGCATGGAATATCCCCTACATTTAGGGGTAACTGAAGCCGGTGACGGGGAATATGGCAGAATCAAATCTACGGCTGGTATCGGCACTCTTTTAGCTGACGGTATTGGGGATACCATTAGAGTATCTTTAACGGAATCTCCAGAAAAAGAAATCCCCGTTTGCTATAGTATCCTGCAAGCTTTGGGACTGCGTAAAACTATGGTGGAATATGTCGCCTGTCCTTCTTGCGGTCGTACTCTGTTTAATTTAGAAGAAGTGCTACACCAAGTGAGAGAAGCAACTAAACACCTGACTGGCTTGGACATAGCAGTTATGGGTTGTATCGTGAACGGGCCTGGGGAAATGGCTGACGCAGATTATGGTTATGTGGGCAAACAACCGGGATATATTTCACTGTATCGGGGTAGAGAAGAAATTAAAAAAGTCCCCGAAGCACAGGGAGTAGCTGAATTAATCAATTTAATCAAATCTGATGGTCGTTGGGTCGATCCAGAATAAATAAGAGCTTTAAGCTGCAAATTGATAGATCTTTTTGGGCGAGGCACACCCCACCCTACTATGTGATGAGCGAACAAAAATTAACCCGACTAAAAAATTTACTACAAGAAATGGAACGGGGGATAATTGCCTATTCTGGTGGCGTTGACAGTACCCTGGTTGCCAAAGTTGCCTATGATGTTTTGGGCGATCGCGCTTTAGCAGTTACTGCCGTTTCTCCTTCTCTCTTACCCGAAGAATTAGCCGCAGCCAAAGAACAAGCAGCTTTTATCGGTATCCCTCATCAGTTGGTAATGACTAATGAGATGGATAACCCCAATTACACTTCTAATCCAGTTGATCGCTGTTATTTTTGTAAAAGTGAACTTCATGATACCCTCAAACCCCTGGCGATCAAACGCGGTTACTCTTACGTACTAGATGGAGTTAACGCCGACGATTTGCAAGATTACCGCCCTGGAATTCAAGCAGCCAAAGAACGAGGAGTGCGATCGCTTTTGGCAGAAGTGGGAATTACTAAACTAGAAGTCAGGGAAATTTCTCGTAACTTGGGGCTTAGTTGGTGGGATAAACCAGCCCAACCCTGTTTGAGTTCCCGTTTTCCCTATGGTGAAACCATTACCGTTAACAAGTTACAACGAGTCGGTAGAGCGGAAATATACCTACATCGCTTAGGTTATCAAAATCTGCGGGTTCGTTCTCAAGAAGATACTGCCAAAATTGAATTACCACCAGAAAAGATTGCCGAATTCGTACAAACTACTGATTTATCTGAGTTGATTCGTACTTTTAAAGAATTGGGGTTTGTTTATGTCACCCTAGATTTAGAAGGCTATCGTAGTGGAAAACTCAATCAAGTGCTACAATAGTGAGTATAAGTTAAATATGTAAGGTGAATAACTGTGGTTCAAATCAAGCGATGGGAATCTCCTCGCCATAGCGGTCGGAACGACAAAGGGAAGGGAGGTTCGGCAAGAGCAAGGCAAATTCGCAAACAACAAAAAATGCTCCGCAAGAAACTAAAACAAACCGAAATCAATCTAAATTATGGGAGGGAAAACACCCTCCCTTCTTTTTTGGCAATTTTTCCCTGAGTAGGGGCGCACGCCCGTTCGCCCTTGCAGAGTTTTTATTTGTAGCAGACATTTAAGTAATTTATCTAAGTTTATTAAAAGCTATGTCAGCAGACTTAATTATCGCGATCGCCTCAGTAGCAATTATCTGGTTATTGTTTAGCTGGTCAATTAATGTTCTCAAAGTTAGTATTAAAACTACATTGACCGTTGGGGCAATTATTTTAATTTTACAAATTGCCTTTGGCATTCAATCGGAGGAAATTTGGCAAGCAGTAACAGAAATTATCAAACAAATACGGGAATTTATCACTAATATCAAGTTTGGATGATTAAGCTTATCTTGTTTAACTTATGTCGCAAATTACTTCTAATAGATCGACTAAAAAATCCACTCCTACTAATCATAAAGTAGCTTCTAGTATAGTTCATAAACCATTTGCTACTGGTAAAATTAATATTTTTAATCCTCCTAAAAGTAATCCTAATGGAGAATTAACGCCTTCTAAATTAGTTCTCAATGCCACATTAGAAGACCCCCAACAGACAGAAGAATTATTAACACCACAGCCCAAACAATGGCTTAATGTATTTATCAATCCTTGGGGAATTAGTGCAATCGCACTTTTATTATTAGCTAATATTTTTTCGGGGATATTGATTTGGCGTAATTCTTTAGAAAGATCATCTCAAGAGACTTTAGAGTCTACTAAAATTGATGTGGGCAGTTACGATTTAGCAGCACGAGAATTTGTTACCCTCAATCTTAATACTCTCAGTACTCTATCTCATCTTGCTGATATTGTTGGGGAAGATGCAGTAAAAATGAAGAAGATGGCAGTGGAAATTCCTCCTGCATTATTACCTTTAAATCTGGATAATTCTCTTAGTAGTCTCGATACTCAATATCATTATATTTTGACTGAATACACGGGCGATCGCGACTTGGCGGCAGTAAAACAAAAAGTCAATAGTGTTTCTTTAGTGAATTTACCTCAAGGATTATTTATCTATTTGGGAGCTTTTACCCAAAAAAGTACGGCAATTGAATTTTTAGAGGAATTAAAAACAGTAGGAATTACGGCTTACATTTATCCTTTTGAATCTAAGTAAAAATGTCATTATTTTTAGCTATTTTTATAATACAGTCAGGGAAATAATTACTCCTAAAACTACAAGTAGTATTTTGCTTAACCCCCTAAACTTCAACAATTTTATAATGGATAAACCTGACGAAGTGGGAGGAAGCCCTGCGGCGGTCTCACGCATCCGAGGAGACCTCGGATGTCGCCACCTTGGCTTTTCAAGCCAGGGTCTCTTCCACAAATATCTAGGTAGCCATCCCTTTTGATGGGGAACAGTTTGGGTAACTACAGTGGAATCTTCCAAGATAGGAGAGAGAGATACTCGGTTGACTTTTAAAGGCGATCGCTTGTAAATAAATGGTAATAATCTAGAGAGAAAATTACTTTGGGTGTGATCAAACTTAGTTTGATGAGGTAATTGCCTATTTTTAGCAGAAATAGCCTTTTTTTTGGCTATGTTATCGGTATGTTCTGTGTTAACTGAATCAGCTAAAGTTAATGTCGGTTTAATTAGTTTAGTTTGAGAGGGTTTCCTAACTTTTCTGGCCTCGACTATCTTGGCTAACAATTTTGACCCTATTTGAGAGTAACCTTGATTGACTGTGATAATTGCTTTTTTTAAATCTTCGGCCGAACTATTTTTGAGTAAATAACCTTTTGCGCCAGCTTTGAGAGCTTTAATTAAATATTGTTCTCGTTCGTGGCTGGTAAGAACAATAACTTTTGCTTGAGGCACTAAACAACTAAGATATTCCGTAGCAGTGATACCATTCATTTTTGGCATCTCTAGATCGATTAAGACAATATCTGGTTGAAGTTTTGCTGCTTCTTCTACCGCCGTTCTACCATCTTGAGCAATACCAATTATTTTAAAATTTGGGTCATTTTCTAATAATACTTGAATGATCTGTATTATTAAATTTTGATCGTCTACTAATAAGATGCGGATCATAAGCTCAGATCTCATTTAATTTACTGGTTGAGATTGGACAGAGGAGGTCACGTCTTGGAGGTTTCCTTGTGACGACCTTGGAGCAGGGGAGATAAATCGAGCCAATACAAATTGTTTTTTCTAGACTCTTCTTAATAAAACTTTAAGAAAAAATACTGAATCAGACAACTATTTGATCATCGTTGCATAATTACAAAATCATTTTAATCCGCATTTACACGGAAAAAAAGCCAATTTGCTAATAACTAAATCAGTGTTAATACTTACAACATTAAATATGAGCTAATCAAAAAAGCGATCGCTCTTGTTGCTGCCTGTCGTAAATATTAATTGAATTGCTATAACATAAACAACTGAGAGATATTTATTTATCTTGGAAACTTTATCTTGTAGCCTGTTGTAATGTCTGACTTTTTAAGCCATCTCAATCCTTCTCAACGTTTTGCTGTAGAGCATTTTTGTGGGCCGATGTTAGTAGTTGCAGGAGCAGGATCGGGAAAGACAAGGGCGTTAACCTATCGTATTGCCAATTTAATTCGCGATCGCGGTGTGCCTCCTGAACATATTTTAGCAGTAACTTTTACTAATAAGGCTGCTAGGGAGATGCGGGAGCGTATTGAATATATTTTTGCTACTGAGTTGGCGTTGAGTAAGTACGGACAGAGGTTTGAGTTTTTGGGAGAATACGAACAAAAGGCTTTGAAGTCGCGGGTATATAAGCAGACAACTAAGCAGTTATGGATTGGAACTTTTCATAGTTTATTTGCTCGTTTGTTAAGGTTTGATATTAATAAATATCAGGATGAACGGGGTAGAACTTGGAAGCGTAATTTTTCGATTTTTGATGAATCGGATGTACAGAGTCTGGTGAAAAATATTGCTACTAAACAGTTGAATTTAGATAATAAGAAATTTGACCCCCGCAAGCTACGCTACACCATTAGTAATGCCAAAAATATGGGTTTAACTCCCGATGATTATGCTCAACAAGAAGGGGGATATCGCGGTCGGGTTATTGCTGAAGTTTATCAGGAATATCAGTTGAGATTGGCAGCAAATAATGCTTTGGATTTTGACGATTTGATTTTGGTTCCTGTGCGCTTATTTCAACAAAATGAATCTATTTTGGGATATTGGCACAGTCAATTTCATCATATTTTGGTAGATGAATATCAAGATACCAACCGCATACAGTATGATTTAATCAGACTGTTAGCTACCAATGGAGAAACTAGTAAGAGTGAGTGGAATTGGCAAGGGCGATCGCTTTTTGTAGTGGGAGATGCCGATCAGTCGATTTATTCTTTTAGGTTGGCTGACTTTACAATTTTGCTAGACTTTCAAAAAGATTTTGGTGATGGTTTGCCCGATGAAGATACCCGCACCATGATTAAATTAGAGGAGAATTATCGTTCTCGTGAAAATATTTTACAGGCGGCGAATAATTTAATTGCTAACAATAGTCAGAGGATTGATAAAATTCTCAAAGCTACTAGATCAGTGGGGGAACAAATCTATATTTATAAAGCCGATGAAGAACAGGCCGAAGCAAGATTTGTTGTCGAACAAATTCAACAATTAGTAAAAGATAATCCCGAACTAAATTACGGTAGTTTTGCAATTTTATATCGTACTAATGCTCAATCGCGTCCTTTTGAAGATTTATTGCTACATAATAATATTACCTACAATATTGTAGGTGGTTTAAAATTTTATGACCGTAAAGAAATTAAAGACGCGATCGCTTATTTGCGAGTGATAGCTAATCCTGAAGATACTGTTAGTTTATTGCGAATTATTAACACTCCTCGTCGTGGTATTGGTAAAACTAGTATAAATACTTTGATGGATGCAGCACAACAATTGGGTTTACCTCTATGGGAAATTATTAACGACGAAACTTCTGTTAATACTATGGGGGGACGTGCAGCTAAATCTATTAATAAATTTGCCCGCATGATTCAAGATATTAAAGATAATTTAGAAACCCTAACTGCTGCTGAAGTTCTCAGTCAAATCTTAGATGAATCTAACTACATTAAAGAATTACAAAAGGAAGGAACAGATGAAGCGGATAACCGCATCGCTAATATCTACGAATTATATAATGCAGTACAGCAGTTTCAAGAAGATAACGAAGAAACCAGCCTCGAAGCTTTTCTGTCCAGTGCATCCCTTGCTTCCGATTTAGATAACTTAGAAGAAGGGCAAACTAAAGTTTCTTTAATGACTCTCCATTCGGCTAAAGGTTTAGAATTTCCCATTGTGTTTTTAGTAGGAATGGAACAAGGCTTATTACCCCATACTCGTACTTTAAATGACCCTTTAGAATTAGAAGAAGAACGCCGTCTTTGTTATGTAGGAATTACCCGCGCTCAAGAGCAATTATTTCTCACTTATACTAGAGAACGTCGTCTTTGGGGGTCTAGAGAAAGTGCGATCGCATCACAATTTTTAGGAGAACTTCCAGAAAATTTAATTAGTAGTAATATTACTAGTTCAAATCATTATCGTCGTCTAAATCGTGTATCTAAAACCTCTATAACCTCAGATCGTAATTGGTCAGTAGGCGATCGCGTCTTGCATCATGAGTTCGGAACAGGAGAAATTACTCATATTTTAGGTTCAGGAAAAAAAGCCACTTTAGCTGTCAAATTTTCCAGTATGGGAGTAACTAAAATTATCCCTCAAATTACTCCAATGGAAAAAATTAATTAAAGGATCAAATTCTTGTTGCGATCGTTTAATTTGTCGCCCGTTCCCCGTCTTGAAAAGACGGGGCTTGCGGGTGACCGTTGGTCAGAGAGACTCCGCCGTAAAACGACGGAGCTTCCTCTGACTTCGTCAAGATGACATTATAATTTGGCAATCGACACCATTTTTTGATATTTATTAAATAATCGTATCTTTAGATACTAAAAAACTATTTAATACTTAGTAAAGTGATAGGGATAGGCTGAGTTGCACTTTGGTTCACAAATGCTTAAGTATCCTAATCCTAGTAAAAGATCTAGCCACTGATGGTAACGATGGATGTGTTTCCAGCCATCTACTCTACTCTATCCCCTAAAGCATTGATAGAAGGCGTTCTAACTCAATATCAGTTGGGGGATATCAGTCAATGTTTATTTTGGAATCGAGGACTGAGTGATATTTACTTAGTAGAAACAGAAAACCAGTCATATATTCTCAAAATTTCTCATCATCATTGGCGTTCTAAAACCGAGATTAAATTTGAACTTGAATTTCTTGATTTTTTACATCAGAGAGGGATTCCCGTTGCTTATCCCATAAAAACTCACAATGATCGCTTGTTTGTCATCATTAATGCCCTGGAAGGCGATCGCTTTGCTGCCTTATTTCCCTATGCCCCAGGACAAGTACCTCTAGGAGATTTAAATCTAACTCAAAGCCAAATTTTAGGAGAAACCGTCGGCAAACTCCATCAAGCCTCCTTAAAGTTTAACAGTAAGACTCCCCGCCATCCCCTGGATCTGCAATATTTATTAGATGATTCCCTAAAAACTATCACCCCCTACTTAAAACACCGAACTGACGATCTGACTTATCTGCAAAATGCGATCGCAACTATCAAACAAAAATTGGCTTACTTTCCTCAAACACAACCTTTTTGGGGGGTTTGTTGGGGAGATCCTCATAGTGGAAACGTTCACTTTACCAGTGACAACCAAATTACTCTATTCGATTTCGATCAGTGTGGTTATGGTTGGCGTGCTTTCGATTTAGCCAAATTTCTGCAAGTTTCCCTTCATGCTGGGATTAGCTGCAAAACTCGCGATGCATTTTTCTCTGGTTATCAAACAGTACAACAACTAACCGATTTCGAGATCGACTCACTACAAGCTTTAACCCAAACTAGCCATATCTGGACATGGGCAATTAACATTAATGCCGCCACGATTCACAATTGGTCGAGATTAGATGATTTTTTCGCTACCAAACGTTTGGAAAGACTAAAAAGGTTAAATAGCAAAGATTGGCAACTTTTTTAAATAAGATTGCTAGATCTGATCTAATTTGCACTACTAATTAAATACGAATTAAGAGCTTCTTTAGTTGAAATTAAATCTTCAACTAAATATATTTGTTCTTTACTAATAATTCCCAAAATCAGACGTGGATTATCCTGCGCTACTACTGGCAGTAAATACAAACCTCTAGTTCCCATACGTTCTAGAACTGAATTAATTGGCTCTTCGGGATATGTATAGAGAACTTCTAAGGTGCAAATATCTTGTAGTTGTGCTGGATTAATGTGTGATTCGGTTGACTGTTGTGGCAGTTCGAGAAGATAGCGTTTGATATCAGCTAGAGTAACAATACCAAATAATTGTTGTTGTTTGTCGATTACTAAAGCAGTATGAGATTTATGTTTAAACATTTGTTGACCTGCTTCTAGCACTGATAGAGAATTAGGTAAAGCTAAATAATAACTAGACATCATCTCAGCCACGCACATCTGTCGGAGCAATTCTCGTTGGTCTTGTTTTTCTAGATTTACGCCCATTTGCTGAAGATTTAAGCCATCGGTTGCTTGCTGAGATTGAATTAAACTGATCGCCCAAACACTGACTCCTACGGCAGCCATTAAAGGCAAAATAATAGAATAATTTTGAGTTAGTTCAAACAATAAAGCGATCGCGGTTAAAGGTGCATTGACACTTGCTGCTAATACTGCTGCCATGCCCACAATAGCATAAGCTGGAGGTGGGGCAATTGCCAACTCTGGAGAGACGATCATCCCTAAGATATTGCCGTAAGCAGACCCCAAACAAGCTCCTAAAAATATTGCTGGAGCAAACACTCCTCCTACCAAACCGCTACCCAAACTAATAGCAGTAACGATTAATTTAACGACGAGCAACCAACACAACAAAGTTAAAGAAAATTGACTACCTGTTAAAATCTGTTCTACTGTGCCATAGTCTACCCCTAAGACTTGGGGTAGGCGTAATGCTACCATACCGAGAATGATGCCACCAATCGCTGGTTTGAGCCAGATCGGCAGTTTACCCAACCATTGCCAAAGGGCAATTTCTCCCCGAAAACTAGCTTGTGCTAATTTAATTCCTTGAGTGTAAATAAAAGCAACAACACTGGCACTTAATCCCAAACCCAAATAAAAAAACCATTCCCAATAGCTGAAAACCTGATAAGTTGGCAATTCTAAAGCTGGATGTACTCCTAAAATTGAAGAAGCGGTTGCCGCACTAATAAAAGCAGAGAGTAAAATTAAACTAGCTGCGGGTGTAGTAAAAGCTGTACCCAAAACTACTTCTAAAGCAAAAAAAACTCCGGCAATGGGAGCATTAAAACCCGCTGCAAGTCCTGCTGCTGCTCCCGCACCCAACAGTAAACGATAGCGGTCTTTAGATACTTGAAACAGTTGGGCAAGAATAATGCCGATATTGGCACCGATTTCCACACTAGGACTTTCTGGCCCCAAAGAAGCCCCCGTCCCCAGAGAAATTGAAGCTGCTAGCATTTTGAGGGCAGGTCGCCAGGGGGCAATTTTTTGTTCTCTAGTATTACTAATTAATGCGTAAAAATCCTGGCCTAAGACTTGGGGAAACAGCCATTTCATCATACCGACGATTGCACCACCCAAGGTAGGAATTAACAATAGCGTCCAACCACCCCAAAGGGAAATCGCACCTAATAGTCGTTCAAAACTCCAAGTTTGAAAAAGATCTATTAAATAACGAAATAAAACTACAATTAAACCCGAACCCCCGCCGATAATTAAAGCCACGATTAACACTAAGGCTTCTGGTGAAGGTTGAAAACGATTGAGGAGGTCGGTTAAATATTCTGAAAGGGAAGATGGATTGGTTTTAGGAGGTAAAAACAGCTTGGGTTGAATGTGAGTATCGATCATTAATGGCTACTTGGCGATCGCCAATCGTGATTCTGAGATTAGCGTCCGATCTTAAGACTAACTTGTTTCTGGCTCGATATACCGCTCAATTGTTTAAAAAATATTTTTATCGGAATCCGATATTAGTTCTTGCTGTGTTTAAATCTTTCTCGTGCGGCTTGAAAGGCTTCTTGCATGACTGACTGAATTTTTTGAGGGTCGGGTTTTTTGCCACCCATGAGATCACCAAAATAGACACAAGCACCTTCTCCTAAAGACCAGGTATAAGCAGCTGCCCAGGATGCAGCAATTACGCTACCAAAACCGGGAATAAACTTAATTAATTCTCTGCCTATGGCTTGTGCCAAAAAGCCACCCGCGATCGCGCTGACAATTCCACCAGCTTGAGAAGGGGTGAGAGTTTGTCCGTAGAGTTTGCCCAACAAGCCCACTAGAGATACCTGTAAGGCAGTTAATACGGGCATGGTAGCAAAAGGTAAGGGGACAGCCGCCAAAGTTGCTGCAATGGTGGAAAAAGCCAAAATATA
>JBHJNX010000226.1:0-17411 GCA_050330335.1 Pleurocapsa sp.
AAGGCGATCGCTGATTATTTCTGCTTGTTTTTTTGCTTCGGCTAAGGCATCTTTCGCTCCTTGAACTACATCGGCTGGTGCTTTATTAACAAAGCCAAGATTATTCAAACGTCCTGTTAAAGATTTGATTTCAGCTTCAACTTTAGCTAAATTTTTCTCTAATTTATTACGAAGTGTGGCAATATCAACCACGTCTGTCAAGGGAATTAATATTTGAATTGTACCAAATACGCCAGCAATTACCCTTCCTGGTTCTTGTGTCAAATCATTAACGATGGATAGTTCTCCGACTTTAGCTAAGTCTTGGATATAAGTTGTGCTCGATTGTAGAATCTTAATCTCGCGATCGCTTTGGGTTTGTAAAATTACAGGAATTTTTAATCCTGGCTTGATTGCGGCTTCCGCCCGTAAGTTACGGATGGTGCGAATTGTTCCGAAGAGTAACTCAAAGCTTTCTTCTAATTGAGGATTAATTAAATCTTCTCTAACTTCGGGATAAGCTTGTAAAGCTAAAGTTTTAACATCTTGTTCTTCCTCCTCATTTTTCTCCCCTCTTCTTGTAGGAGAGGGGCTAGGGGAGAGGTTATTAGTCAATCCCTGCCAAATTTCTTCGGTAATATGGGGCATAAAGGGATGGAGTAGTTTTAAAGTCCCTTCTAGAATATAAGCTAATGTTTGCCGTGCGACATTACGAGATGGAGAAGTTTCATCTTGCCACAGTCTAGATTTGACTAATTCGATATACCAGTCACAAAAATCATTCCAGATAAATTCATATAATCCCTTGGCTGCTTCTCCTAAACCGTAAACCTCGATATTATATCTGGTTTCTTTAATGGTTTGATGGAAACGAGAAAGTATCCATTTATCGTCTAATTCTAAAGAATTACTCCCTGGTTGTCCTAATGCTTGGGGAGTTTTACTATCTAAATTCATCATCACAAACCGCGAAGCATTCCACAGCTTATTGGCAAAATTACGGGAAGCTTCTACGGGAATTGATAAAGGTTCTTTACTCTGTAACTCTTCCTCTAATTGATTTAATTTATCCCGTAAAGCATTAGCAAAATCTTCTACAGAAATATCTGAATTCTTTTGTTTTTTCAGTTCTTTTTGCAGTAACTTAATTAACTCCGATGCCGACTTTTGTTTGGTTCTTAATTCTTCTAATTTCCCTGCTAAAATTGTGGGTAATTCTGCCGCAGGAGAATCTAATAATTGTAATGTCAGTTTCAATTCATAAACCTGACGATTTAACTGCAAACTAATATCTTGTCCCGCCCCCGCTACGGATTTAATCAGGGTATAACGTAAGGCATCAGTACCATATTGATCAATTAAGATTAAGGGATCGATTCCATTACCCTTCGACTTGGACATCTTTTGTCCGTTTTCATCCTTAACCAACCCATGAATATAAACATCAGCAAAGGGCATTTTATTGGTAAAGTAACCAGCCATCATGGTCATTCTGGCCACCCAGAAAAAGATGATGTCAAAACCCGTAACTAGAGTAGAAGTAGGGTAATAGGTTTTTAAATCTACTGTATCATCGGGCCAGCCCATAGTAGAGAAGGGCCATAACCCAGAAGAAAACCAAGTATCTAAAACATCGGGGTCTTGTTCTAATTTAATATTTTCTCCGTATTGTTCTATGGCTTTTTTCTTCGCTTCAGCTTCATCGTAAGCCACAATAAAAGGGGTGTTGTCTTTTATTTCTCCTTCCGTTTGAGAAACCACATACCAAGCGGGAATTTGATGTCCCCACCACAATTGACGGGAAATACACCAGTCTTTTAACTTAACCAACCAATCCCGATATACCTTCTTCCATCTTTCGGGTACGTAGTTAGGAGAATTCTCATTATCCAGACAAGCTAACGCCTTACTCGCCAACGGTTCAATTTTGACAAACCATTGGGTCGATAATAAAGGTTCTACAGGTACTTTACCGCGATCGCTGTAGGGGACGCTATGGCGATAATCTTCAATTTTGACTAAATTACCTAACTCTTCTAACTTCTTAACAACATTCTGACGCGCCACAAAACGATCCTGTCCCTCAAACTCCCCTGCATTCTCGTTGAGGCTGCCATCCTTATTCATAATATTGATAAAAGGCAGATTGTGGCGTTGTCCCATTTCAAAGTCATTGGGATCGTGGGCGGGAGTCACCTTAACGCAACCCGTACCAAAATCCATCTCTACTAATTCATCTCCAATAATGGGAATTTCTCGCCCGACTATAGGCAGAGTAATAGTCTTACCAATTAAATCTTTATATCTCTTGTCATTGGGATTAACCGCCACCGCCGTATCCCCCAACATGGTTTCGGGGCGAGTCGTAGCAACTTCTAAAGCCCCACTACCATCGCTTAAAGGATAGCGGAAATGCCATAAATGCCCGTCTACTTCTACATTTTCTGCCTCTAAATCCGATACCGCAGAAAGAGATTCGGGACACCAGTTAACTAAATAATTACCGCGATAAATTAAACCAGCTTCGTACAGTTGAATAAATGCCGTCTTTACCGCCTGGGATAATCCCTCATCCATGGTAAATCTTTCTCGCGTCCAGTCAGCAGATACCCCCAGACTCTTTAACTGATTAATAATGGTACTTTCAGACTTTTCTTTCCACTCCCAAGCCTGTCTTAAATATTCTTCCCTTCCTACATCCTGACGGGTTTTACCTTCTGCTTTAATCTGTTTATCAACAATGGTACTAACCGCAATACTAGCGTGATCTGTACCTGGCAACCACAAAGTATTACGCCCAATCATCCGATGATACCTAATCAAAGTATCGATCAGCGCACTCTCAAAAGCGTGTCCCATATGCAAACTTCCTGTAACATTGGGGGGTGGAATGACAATGCAATAAGGTTCGCCTGGATGTTGGGGATCGGCTTTAAATACTTCCTGTTGTTCCCAGTATTCTTGCCATTTCGCTTCGGTTTGCTTGGGATCGTATTGAGTAGACAGATTAGTTTCAGATGCGGTCATGTGACTAGCAAAGACGTGAGTAGTTAAAGCAATTATTCATTGTATAGTCATTGCCGTCATTCTTGCTATTGAGATTATTGAGGGGGAAGGCGCGATCGCTAATTAAATTTAAGTGCTAATCATGACGATAATCACTGATTTTAATCAGTCAATAAATTATGTTTTTGTTAGTTGCAAATTAATTTTTATATATTGCATTATGACTAATCATGAACAAATCTGAGGCTATTAATTTATTAAATAAGGAAGGATGGACAAAGGAAGATGCAAAAAGAGCTTTATCAGAAGTTGATTTTAGTACCGATCCAGATGAGCTTATTATTCGTAAAATCGCTTCATTGTTTGCAGGAAAAGAATTAGTAAAGCGTCAACGTCTTCAAGCAGCACAAAAAACTTTAGTTACAAAAAAAGATAAAGAATTAGAGCAATATAAAGAAAAAATCAGGAAGGAATCCGAAATAAATGCTGAATCAAAACTAAAAAAACTTTTAGCAGAGAATGACCAGCTACAAAAAATAAATGCGGAGCTTAAAAAAGATAACAAAAGATTGAAAAATATTGTTGACTTGATAAAACTCAAAATAGCTCAACAAACCAAAGAAATTTTAAAATATGAAGACAGTGAAATAAGAAAAGCAGTAATTAAATTTTTTCATTCAACTCTTGGATAGAAATTAGACAATATGATCAAAAAACAATTTAAAGGAATGACTTATCGTCAGCTACAGAATTATAATGCCCAGAATAGAAGTAAATTAGATCAAAAAGACCGCTTATGGTTAAAAATAAATAATTATAAAAATATAGGTTGGAATAAAGTAATTCAACTCTTTGAAAAACTAGAAGAATTGCAAGATAGAGAAAGAATCGAAGATTGGTCTTTAGAAGAACTATTTTTAGAATCAGACCGAATTGGTAACAAATATCTGACTGATTGCGAGATAAACGATTTTAATTTTAAATTAGCTCAAGAAGTCAGTAAAATCTCAGAATTAATCGAGCAACAATTTCCCGATCCAGTCATAGAGATTATTGATTATAGTAAGCAAATTAATATTTAATATATAAGTCAGATAAAAAAATATGCATTTAGAAGATAAAGAATTAAAAGAATTATTTAAGTTGGCGAATACAATTGGTAAAAAAAGATATCATAAACTTACTGAAAAGGATTTTGAAAATTACCGTGCTTATGATTACTGGCGTTACATAAAAGGAGATGGTGAATGTGGAACTACCCAAGAAAGCAAAAATTGGATAAAAAATAATTCTGATTGGTTTTGCCCAATATGTGGTGATAATTATTCTGATAAGGGTGGTAGAACTATCGATCATAAATTGCCGAGATCGCAATATCCTTGGTTGTCTATTGATTTTGATAATTTATGGGTTATTTGTCAGTCTTGCAACAAAGAAAAAGGTGAAATGCATTGGTATGAATATGAGCGTTATATGTTTATCAATTATCCTGATCTTTATCTTGGAGTTAAATTTTATCGCCCTACTAAATTACTTCAGTCTTTATAAAAGGTTTTAGGAAAAGGCGATCGCTTTAACTAAAATAATTATTCCTTCATACTATTAAAGATAGTTCTTAAAAGACGTTGTTGAATTGCAGGAGTTTTTAACATATTTTTGTCTGCACTAAAAACTGGTAGATTGAAAAACTGAAGATCGTATTTAGTTCCAAGATTAAAACCACTCTTATTAAAAGTAGCTTCATATTCTTTGGGTACTGGTATATTTTCAATCCAGTATTCGCCAAAAACTGTTTTATTATCAAAAAATGCAATACCTAAACTACCTTCTTTATAGCGAAAAAATTTAATTTGTCTTACCTGACGTTGTTTTATTCCCGCCACATCAGAAACCAAGTCAGCAGCACCAAAAATAGCTCCTAGATCGAACATAATTTTTTATAGTTATTAAACAGCTATTAATTACTTTATTAACTTGTTGTTGTCTTTAAAGCGATCGCATGAGTAGGAGCGAACCTCTCGGTTTTAATTACCTATTAAACCAAATATTTTTGCAGTACTACCTAAAATAATCACTACAATCCCAATTAATATTCCACGATTTGTAAATTCTGAATTGCTGATTCTTTTATCCAACTGCTCTACCTGAGCGTCTAAAGCTTTAATTTCACCTTTTACCTCAGCAAAACCTACTTTTACGTCAGTTTTTAAATTTGTAACTTCTTCTGTAAGTTTGTCTAACTTCTGATTAATCTGTCCTAATATCTCAGCTAAATCGGTTTCAATAATTGGATTGCTCATTCTCGATCACTTGTTTAATAAAAATAATATCTACTTACATTGTATCGATGAGATTATATTATATTTGACCAGGCGATCGCTGGCAAGATTTCCGCTACATCAGAAACTAAGTCAGCAGTACCAAAAATAGCTCCTAGATCAAACATAATTTTTCATATTTTTTATTAAACAGCTATTTATTACCTTATTAACTTGTTGTTGTCTTTAAAGCGATCGCGTTCATTATTATGGGATAAAAATACGATTTTTAAAATATTTAAAATGCGATCACACCACATTAATTTAATTCAAATCAAATAGTGTGACTAAGAAGTGCTATCATCAAAATAAAATATGACTATAGTTATGTGACCATAATTAAATATGACTCAAGACGATAATCAAATAGGTGCAGGAGAATTTAAAACTCACTGTTTAAAGTTAATAGATCGTGTCAATCAGACAAAGCAGCCGATAATTATCACTAAGCACGGGAAGCCAATGGCTAAGTTAACTCCAATTGAAGACGAAGCTTATTCTCTGTTTGGCTGTTTAAATAATACCGTTGAAATTATAGAAGATATTGTTGAGGGTACAGGAGAAGTTTGGGAAGTAGATGTCTAATTTAGAAAAAGGCATACTGTTAGACACCCATACTTGGATTTGGCTATTTAATGGATCGAATGAATTATCAAAAGATTTAATTGCTAGAGTAGATTCTTTTTAATAGGATGCGATCGCGTTTTAGGGATAACTACAGAATTACATCCAAACTTACATGAAAAATAGGCTCAACTGGACTCGAACCAGCGACCTTTGCGATGTCAACGCAACGCTCTAACCACCTGAGCTATGAGCCTATAACCAAATGTCATTATACATCATTATTTCTCTAAATCCCTAAATCAATTCTGTGGGTACTACGGGTAAGAGAATTTTAAAGCTCGTACCTTTACCCACTTTACTACTGACGGAGATCGAACCACCACAACGCTTGACTAATTGTTGTACTAAGGTCAATCCCAAACCCGCACCAGTATAATCTTTGTTGGTTGCTCTAGTACGGTAAAAGCCGTCAAATATTTTATTTAACTCTTTAGTTTCAATTCCTATCCCCGTATCGCTGACTGTCAGTTCGACATATCCCTCTTTTAGAGTAGCTTGAACGAACATTTTCCCTTGGGATGGAGTAAATTGTAGGCTGTTGTTGAGTAGGTTGACAATAATTTGTCTGAGCCAAGTAGCAGGACAAGATACGGGGGGTAAATTTGAGGGTATGGTATAACCAAGCTGAATATTATTTTCTCTGGCTAGAGGTTGATAGGTGCTGACAATTCCTGGTACAAAATCATCTAAGCGGATATATTCAATTTCTGTAGGGCTATCTAGTTGAAGTAATCCTAACAAACCACTGACTAGAGAATTTTGGCGATCGCATTCGTCACTAACCATTTGTAAATAGCGTTGGCGTTGTTCTCCTTTAATCTGTTTTGATTCTAAGAGACTTAAGGCGGTTTTCATATGAGTAATGGGCGATCGCAATTCTTGCACTAGGTTATTTAAAAAATCTTCTTGCAATGCCAAGATCGTAGATGTACTTTCAGGTAGTTGACTGGCTCGATTGGATACTGAATCAAAAGCTGTTTGAACTAATTCGGTATGTTGAATTTGTTTGAGTAACAAACTAGCTAATAAGCGAGATTGTTCAGAATAAGGCGCGGTAACGGTAAATTCAGATTCAGCAAGGGATTGAGTTTGAGGATTATTTTGGGCTATGTTATAAACTTCTGCCAGTACGGTATTGATTACTTCAGGTTGAAAACTCGAAATCATCTGAAGGTAGGGTTGCTGCAATCGTTTGCCAGAAGATTCGATTCGTACTTGCCCTTTTTGCCATTGAGCTAAAACTAAAGCCGAAAAATTGGGAGCAGCAATAATTAAAAAAGATTCCCGTTGTAGCCAGGAATTTTTAGTTAATTTAACTGGTATGACGAGATTGGCAGCCTTCTCTTGTAAAAAAGAGGTAGCAGGATGATTTTTTTGGGTGCTGCACAAATAAATATGGTTGGCATTTCCCTGTTGTTGATATCTTTGAATTTCATTTAACCAACTTTTGGTTTGAGGCAGTTTAACCCAAATAGTAGCTGCTAATTGTTGTTCGATCGCTAAATCGATAATTGATTCTACATAGGATTTGAGAGTTTCAGCACCAATAGATATGGAAGTCAGGGGAGGTTCTAACTTTTGAGTTACTTGGTATAGAGATATGTCAGAAATAGCAATATTCATATATGGAGAAAATAATGTCCCTTGGTTGTAGTGCGTTAAGATTGGATAGTAGCCTCCGAATCAGAAAACGCGGTGTTTTTATTAGCCCAACAGCTTTCGCGTCTGGTTTTATTTATTTTTTTAAACTATTGAATTAAGCTTAAATCATCAAGTTAGATCGCCTTGTATGTTCACTTGTCAATGATAAATTCACTATTTAGAATACTAATAATCGACAAATATTACAGACAACTAGCTAAAGTGGCAACTACAGACTTAGCCAAAGCATCTAAATGATAACCGCCCTCTAGACCAAATAACAGGCGATTAGTTATTTTCAATAGTTCTTTAGTTAACAAACCGTAATCTGAAGGTTGTAAGGCAATACTGGCTAGAGGATCTAATTCATTGGCATCATAACCAGCACTGACAATTAACAGATCGGGCTGAAAGTCAGTCAAAAAAGGAATTACTGCGGTTTCAAACTGAAGTTGATAATCATCGATGGTGCTACCTGGGTTCATTGGTAAATTGAGGACGTTATTATATTTACCGCGATCGCTCGCTTTACCTGTACCTGGATAACAGGGTGCTTGATGTAAAGAACAATAGGCAATTTGAGAATTATTTTCCACAATGGCTTCGGTACCATTTCCATGATGGACATCCCAATCTAAAATTCCCACTCGTTGGATTTCTGGTTGTTGCAAAGCGTAGTGAGCAGCGATCGCCGCATTAGAAAGCAAACAAAATCCCATACCCATATTTTTGGTAGCGTGATGTCCTGGAGGGCGTGCCAGAACAAATGTCGGCTCATCAGTGGTCAAAACTCTGTCTACTCCATCCAACCAAGCACTGACCGCTAATAGGGCTACTTCGTAGCTGTGGGGAGAGACGGGGGTATCTCCATCTAAATTCCCTCCGCCATTTTCGGCAATGTGTTTGAGGCGATGGAGATATTCTGCGGTATGAATTCGCTGAATCATGGGCAGTATCTCTCGTTCGCTTATGGGTGTAGGTAATTGCCAATTAATTTTATCTTGCCATTCTACTTGTTTTAAAGCTTTAACTATCGCCGTTAAGCGAGCAGGTTTTTCAGGATGACCATAACCTGTTTTGTGTTCTAGAAATTTGTCAGAATAAATTACATTGAGCATGGCTGGTTAGATAAGTTGTTAGACATTTAATATGTTAAATAAATCTCAAAACATAAAATCTAACTTTAAATTAAGAGTCTCCTGCCAATGGGACAAAAAGATGACTCATGCTGAAATCAATCTTGCTGTGTCAAGGCAAAAATTCAACTGATAAGCTTTGTTTACCAATGAAATTAAGAAACTTCAAGTCGTAAATATTGCTTTTTTTAACTGTTAATGTAGAATTTATATATAGACTAAACCCAATCAAAAGAAAATATTTATAGACTTTAGTCGATATAGTTTTTAAACTGTAAAGTTTTAAGGTGATTAAATCTAGATGCATCCTGGATTCTATTTTTCTAGGGATGAACGAGATTTTGGATTAGTCTGACTAACAATCAACTTTTTCTGTTGTTTTGTTCACTAGGGGTCAAAATATTTTTTAGTGTTGCTCAATTTTAATAGTTGAGTTGACTTTTAAATGGGAAAAAAGAGTAACTTTTCTCACCAGATTGATTTTGAGAATTTATCAAACTTCTACATTTTTACAGTTGAGTTCTAACTAGTTCTAACTATGATTCGACTCAGCGGTATGGGTTTTATTCTTGATGTGAATATCCAAAACTTAAAACATAATCAAATTCTTTCAACATATACAATTTCAAAATTGTCACAATGTCAATTACTAACAAGATTCATTTTAGAAACGTAAAAGGCGATATCTTCGGTGGTGTCACTGCCGCGGTTATCGCCTTACCAATGGCTTTAACCTTCGGGGTTGCTTCTGGTGCAGGTGCATCTGCGGGGTTGTGGGGTGCAATTTTAATTGGTTTTTTTGCCGCACTATTTGGCGGCACTCCTACTTTAATATCTGAGCCAACAGGTCCTATGACTGTAGTGATGACTTCAGTTATTGCCTCTCTGACAGCTGCTGACCCTGAAAATGGTCTGGCGATGGCATTTACCGTAGTCATGTTGGCAGGGGTTTTTCAAATTATCTTTGGATTTTTCAAATTAGGCAGGTATGTTACTCTTATGCCTTATACCGTCATATCTGGCTTTATGTCTGGTATTGGGGTAATCCTAATTATTCTGCAAACTGCACCCTTTTTAGGACAAGCTAGTCCCAAGGGTGGGGTAATCGGTACGGTACAAAATCTGCCTACACTAATAGCAAATATTAACCCTTTAGAAACTTTTTTAGCAGCCTTAACTGTGGCTATTCTTTTTCTTTGTCCACGCAAAATTAAAAAGAATTTTCCACCTCAGCTAATTGCTTTAATCGTAGGAACTTTAATTTCTACCTTGTTATTAAATAATGCCGAAATCCGTACCATTGGAGAAATTTCTGTTGGTTTACCTAGTTTGCAAATACCTACATTTAGTGCCACTCAACTGCGATTAATGGTTGTTGATGGTTTAGTCTTAGGAATGTTGGGTTGTATCGATGCTTTGCTGACCTCTTTGGTGGCCGATAGTTTGACCCGCACTGAACATAATTCTAACAAAGAATTAATCGGTCAAGGTATTGGTAACTTAGTTTCTGGTTTGTTTGGGGGGATTGCTGGTGCTGGTGCAACTATGGGTACAGTAGTTAATATTCAAGCTGGTGGTAGAACAGCACTATCTGGATTAACTCGTGCTTTAGTATTATTAGTAGTAGTTTTAGGATTGAGTCAGTATTTAACAGATATTCCCACGGCAGTTTTGGCAGGTATTGCTTTTAAGGTAGGTATTAATATTGTTGACTGGGGATTTTTGAAACGCGCACACAAAATTTCCCCTAAAGCAGCATTCATTATGTATGGGGTTATTATCCTCACCGTGTTTGTTGACTTGATTGTAGCTGTAGGTGTTGGTGTATTTGTAGCTAATGTCCTAACTATCGAACGTCTGTCCAATCATCGTGCAGATTCAGTTAAGGCTATTACCTATGACGATGAAGAGATAGAACTCAATAGTGAAGAAAAACAGCTATTAGAAAGAGCGAATGGTCGTGTACTTCTGTTCTATCTTAGCGGTCCGATGATTTTTGGTGTAGCTAAAGCTATCTCTCGCGAACATAATTTAATTAATGACTATCAGGCATTAGTTTTAGATTTATCCGAAGTACCTATTTTAGGTGTTACATCTGCATTAGCTTTAGAAAATGCCATTACCGAAGCAGTTGAAAAAGGTCGTCAAGTATTCCTTGTAGGAGTTAGTGGACAGGCAGAAAGACGTTTAAGAAAGTTAGGTGTAATGGAAAAAGTTCCCACTCAAAATCTAATAAGCGATCGCACAACAGCTTTGAGACAAGCAGTTAATTATGTAGACGAACATATTGTAGATTTGGGTCGTGATACGATTGATTCTCAAGCTATGGCTTAATTTTGGTCATTGGTTATTGATCATTTGGAAACAAACAACAAAAGACAAACAACATTTCAATTATTGAGTCAAAAATAAACATGATACATTTAACATCACTGTTCGATAGTGAATTATTTTCCGATATTGTCTTTTTTAACCCTTTGCTAGCAACCGAACCTAATGCAGAAGCAGCACCAATGGTGTTAGCAGGAGTTTTATTAAGTCTTGTCTTTATCTATCTGGCAAGTAAATTAGGGGGAGAGCTTTCTAAATTAGTAGATTTACCTCCCGTGTTGGGTGAGTTGGTTGCTGGAGTAGTAGTTGGGATTTCGGCATTGCACCTCTTAGTTTTTCCTGAAACAGGTGCGGTGGCCGGAGATTCATTAGTCATTACTATCTTGCAAAAAATCGCTGGTTTAAATCCCGAAAATATTGGGGATGTATTTACCTCTTCTAGTGAAGTTATTTCGGTTTTAGCAGAATTAGGAGTAATTATTCTCTTATTTGAAATTGGTTTGGAGTCCGATTTAAGAGAATTACAGAAGGTGGGAGTTAGGGCAGCCGTAGTTGCAGTAGTTGGAGTGGTTGCTCCCTTTGTAGGTGGTACGGTTGGGTTAATATTAATCTTTAATATGCCCACAATTCCAGCAGTGTTTGCGGGTGCAGCTTTAACCGCTACCAGCATTGGTATTACCTCCAAGGTGCTATCGGAGTTAGGACAACTTAAATCTACCGAAGGTCAAATCATTGTTGGTGCGGCGGTAATCGATGATGTTCTCGGTATTATAGTTTTAGCAGTAGTGGCTTCTTTAGCAAAGACGGGAGAAGTAGATATTGTTAACGTAATTTATTTAATTGTTAGTGCCACTGCTTTCTTATTAGGTTCGATCTTTTTCGGTAAATTCTTTAATAAAAGCTTTGTAGCGATCGCTGAAAAATTACAAACTAGAGGTAAGTTAGTTATCCCAGCTTTGATTTTTGCTTTTTCGATGGCTTTTTTGGCTCATGCTATTCATTTAGAAGCCATTCTCGGTGCTTTTGCTGCGGGTTTAGTATTAGATGAAACTGACAAACGTAAAGAGTTAGACCAACAAATTATTCCCATTGCTGATATTTTAGTTCCCATTTTCTTTGTTTCTGTTGGTGCAAGAGTTGACTTAAGCGTTCTCAATCCTACTAGTGCCGATAACCGTCAGGGATTAATTATTGCCGCCTTTTTAATTGTAGTAGCAATTATTGGCAAAATTATTACTGGATGGGCAATTATTGGCAAAGAAAAAATCAATCGTTTGGCAATTGGAATTGGCATGATTCCCCGTGGTGAAGTGGGTTTAGTTTTCGCTGGTATTGGTGCAGCTAGTGGTGTGTTAGATAAACCTTTACAAGCAGCAATTATTATCATGGTAATTCTGACTACCTTTATCGCGCCTCCTCTATTACGTTTTACTTTTGATGGAGAAGAAGTAGTAGAAGAAGAAAAAGCAGATTTGGCAGTCAATAGTTAACAGATTATTGGTCTATTTGGTGGGCAATAAATTATTTTTAAAACATTAATTTACTTGGGAAAATTTTTGTCCGCCATACAGGCTTTGTTTGGACTTTCACGATTTAATAATTTATATGAAGTCCGCTTGATTGACAGAAACAGAACACCACTGCGCTTGTGATATGGACTGGACTAATTTTTGTGTATTCATTTTGTTGTCCTCTTGGAAGATTCAAGAGAAAATATTTCTGTATACAAAGCTACAAAAAAATGAATCCTCCAGTCAAGTTAACGTTTCATAACTTAATCCCAACCATAACAATTGCAAATAGATCTGCGGTTGTTTTTTTTCCTCTTTAAGCATAGAATAATTACTATAGAAAACTCTTGAAGATAGATTTTAATCTATAAAAAGATATGAGCGATTATTTAACATCCGATGCAAATACTCTAGTTTGGTTTTGTTTTACCGTTTACGTGGTAACGGCAGTCTTTTTATTACCAAACACAATAGAATTTAAATCTAAAAAAATAGATATTTCCAATCAAAAAGCATTGCAATTTGCTTCTAGGTTTATCTTACGTATTGCTTTAATTTTTCCTATGGTATTTTTACTCAAAAATACCGTTTAAAAAAATCAGACAAATTTTTTGGAAGAACTAACATGGATTATTTATTTACCGAGCGAGATACAGTTTTAGTTTTCAGTTTTCTGGTTTATGGCGGTTTGGCTTTTTTTCAGTTGCAAAAAATGTTAATTTTAAGTCAATTCGGTCAATCTTTTTCTGTTTATCAAAGTATTTGGATTGTGGGGAGAACTATTTTAGTCATACCTTTATTATGGACAGTTAAATGTTTGACTTAATTTATGTATAACATTGGCGTGTATAAGAAAATTAAATAAGAAATCAACCATGTTAGAAGCTTTTGTCTTTGCCACAGTTTTATGTGGCTTTTTTGGCATTATTTTCAAAAAAAACTTAGTAATGAAAATCATTTCGATGGACATTATGAGTACGGGAGTGGTTGCCTATTATGTATTGATAGCATCGCGGGATGGTTTATTTACTCCCATTGTAAGTAATCAAGAAAACATAGCTTATGCCGATCCCGTACCACAGGCAGTTATTTTAACAGCGATCGTTATTGGTTTTTCCATTCAAGCATTAATGTTAGTAGGGGCGATGAAATTAGCCAGAAATAATCCCACTTTAGAAACTCAGGTGATTGAAGAAGATAATTCACCTTAGTTGTTTGTCTTTTGTCCTTTGTCTTTTGTTGCTAATGACCAATGACCAATATTACGATCGCCTGGATTGCATTACCATTTTTTATAGGGTTTACGATTTATTTATTGCCCAAACTCGATCGCATTCTTGCTTTGGGGATAGGATTGGTTTCCGCTGTTTATGCGGGGTTAATCTTCTTACAACCATCCCCTCTAAATGTTCAGTTACTAGATAGTTTTGGGGTTAGTTTAACTATCGATCAATTAAGTGGCTTTTTTATCTTAACTAATGCTTTAGTTACCGCAGCCGTAATTATTTATTGTTGGCAAATAGGTAAAACAGCATTTTTCTATATGCAGACGATAATTTTGCATGGTAGTGTTAACGCCACATTTATCTGTGCTGATTTTATTAGTTTGTATGTAGCATTAGAAGTAATTAGTATTGCTTGCTTTTTGTTAATTACTTATCCCCGTAGCGATCGCTCTATTTGGGTTGGCTTGCGCTATCTATTTGTCAGTAATGTAGCCATGCTGTTTTACTTGGTGGGGGTAATATTGGTATATCAGGCACATCATTCCTTTAATTATGCAGGTTTACAAGGTTCACCACCAGAAGCAGTAGCCTTAATTTTTCTGGGCTTATTAGTTAAAGGTGGTATATTTGTCTCTGGTTTTTGGTCGCCGTTGACTAACTCTGAATCGGACGTATCGATGTCAGCTTTGCTATCGGGAATTGTAGAAAAAGCTGGCGTTTTTCCCTTAGTGCGTTGTGCTTTAATGCTAGAGGAAATCGATCCTCTTGTTAGGTTTTTCGGCGTTATTACAGCACTTTTCGGCGTAGGCTTTGCCATCTTGGAACAAGATACTAAGAGGTTGCTGGCGTTTAGTACTATTTCTCAGCTAGGTTTTATTCTCGCTGCGCCAGTGGTAGGAGGTTTTTATGCCCTAACTCACGGTTTGGTAAAATCTGCCTTATTTTTAATTGCTGAAGTATTACCAAGTCGTAATTTTAAAGAGTTACAACAACAACCTATTAATACTCAGATTTGGGGACTGTTGGCGATCGCCAGTTTTTCGATTTCTGGTTTTCCTTTACTATCTGGTTTTGGGGCAAAAGTTTTAACCAGTAAAAATTTATTACCTTGGCAAGTCATTGCGATGAATATTGCAGCATTAGGAACTACAATCATATTTGCAAAATTTATTTTTTTACCACATCAAAAATCCCCCCCAACCCCCCTTAATAAAGGGGGTGAAAAAAAGATATCGTCTGGGTTTTGGTGGGCGATGGGAATTTTATTGGGTGGATTAGTTGTAGCTAATGTTTTTTATTATCAAGCTTATACTTTAGCTAATACAATTAAACCGTTAGTAACTATTGCTATCGGCTGGCTGGCATATTTGGTAATTTTTAAAAAATCTGCAATTAAATTACCTCGTGGTATTGAGCAATTCGATCATCTAATTGGGACGATGAGCTTAATGTTAATTCTAGTCTTTTGGATGGTGCGAATCTAATTTGAGAAAGTTTTTGGTGGGAGTTTAAGCTTCTTACAAAAACCAATTTTTAACTTTTAACTTTTGACTTTATTAATGACCAATATAACAATCCTTTGGTTGGCTCTACCATTTTTTATGGGGTTTGTAATTTATCTTTTACCCCAATTAGACCGCATTCTCGCACTGGGAATGACATTAGTCTCTACTGCCTATGCTTTACAGATATTTTTCGCATCATCCCCTTTAAATATTCAGTTACTAGATAATTTTGGGGTTACTTTAACTATCGACCAGTTAAGTAGCTTTTTTATTTTCACCAACGCTTTAGTTACAGCAGCGGTGATTATTTATTGCTGGCAAACAGGAAAAAGCACATTCTTTTATATGCAGACAATAATTCTGCATGGCAGTGTTAACGCGACTTTTGTTTCTGCTGACTTTATTAGTTTGTATGTGGCATTAGAAGTAATTAGTATTGCTTCTTTTTTATTAATTGCTTATACCCGTAGCGATCGCTCTATTTGGGTGGGCTTGCGCTATTTATTTGTCAGTAACGTAGCCATGCTGTTTTACTTGGTGGGGGTAATATTAGTATATCAGGCACATCATTCCTTTAATTATGCAGGTTTACGAGGTTCACCACCAGAAGCAGTAGCTTTAATTTTTCTGGGCTTATTAGTTAAAGGTGGTATTTTCTTTTCTGGTTTGTGGTTGCCCTTAACTCACTCTGAATCAGAAAGCCCAGTCTCAGCAATGTTGTCAGGAGTGGTAGTCAAAGCAGGAGTATTTCCCTTAGTACGTTGTGCCTTAATGCTAGAAGAAATCGATCCTGTGGTAAGGTTTTTTGGCGTGACAACAGCAGTTTTAGGAGTAGGCTATGCAGTGTTTGAAAAAGATACCAAACGGATGCTAGCATTTCATACCATTTCTCAATTAGGTTTTGTTTTAGCTGCACCATTGGTGGGAGGTTTTTATGCTTTAACTCACGGGTTAGTAAAATCTGCCCTATTTTTAATTGCAGGAGTCTTACCCAGTCGTAATTTTAAAGAGTTACAACATCAACCTCTAGACCGCTCGATTTGGATTGCTTTAGTAATTGCCAGTTTTTCCATTTCTGGTTTTCCTTTACTATCTGGTTTTGGGGCCAAAGTTTTAACCAGTAAAAATTTATTACCCTGGCAAGTTATCGGCATGAATATTGCAGCATTGGGGACGGCTATTTCTTTTGCTAAGTTTATTTTTCTGCCAAACCAAAAATCCCCCCCAACCCCCCTTAATAAAGGGGGTGAAAAAAAGATATCGTCTGGTTTTTGGTGGGCGATGGTAATTTTACTGGGGGGATTAGTTGGGGCAAATGTGTTTTACTATCAAGCTTATACCTTAGAAAATACCATTAAACCTCTGGCAACGATCGCTTTAGGTTGGCTGGCATATTTATTAATTTTTAAAAAATCAATCATCAAAATACCCCGTGAAATCGAAAAATTCGATCATCTAATTGGGGTGATGAGCTTAATGTTAATTTTACTTTTGTGGATAGTATGGACACGATCGCAATTCTCAATTTAATCTTACGCCTGACAATTTGGTTATTACTCACCGCCGATTTTAGTTTACCTAATATTGCTCTTGGTATGGCGATCGCTTTTCTGTTACCCCGTGGTTACACATCCAAAGAAAAACTCACAGATTGGCTCAAAATTCTCTGGAAAATCATCAAAGCCATACCCCAAGCATATCTAGAGGCGATTCAAATTATGTTGCGTCCCCATAATCAAGAAGTAATCGTCAGACAAAGAGTCAAACCCCGACGTACACCAGGATTAATTTTTCTCGACATCTTTTTGATTACTTTTACCCCTAAAACCATTGTTACTAAATACGATCAACAAGGATGGTATGAAGTACATGAAGTAAGAAAGGATGAAGGATGAATTAGGAATGATGAATGATGAAAAAAAATAATCAACAAACTACTGTCAACAAAGGACAAAAGACGAAGGACGAAGAACAAATAATAAAGAAATAAAAAAATGGACTCAATTTTAATTGCGATGATTTTAGCTTTACTCATACCAATCTATGAAGCTTGGCAAGATAATAATATTTGGCAAAAAATGCTCGCTTTTGCCAGCATTGCCACCAAAACATCAATTATGATGCTGGTAAT
>JBHJNX010000227.1:0-15963 GCA_050330335.1 Pleurocapsa sp.
ATGCAGCTAGGAACATTAGAGACGAAGGACTACGAATTATGGCTTCAGGAACTGGAGCTACAGCCTACTGTCCAGATGTAAGACCTAAGAGTAGAGGACGTAAGAAATCTACTGTTGGGCAATCTGTTGGGTAGGAAGCTTGCGATTTATCGCGGGTAGTTCACTAATGATAAACAACGATTAAATAAGATAAAAAATTATGACGTCTGCTAGAGCGATCGCTTTGAACACGGAAACTCCTAAAATTTGGAATTGGCGGGGATATCCCATTACCTATCAACAATGTGGCGAAGCAGGAGCGGCTGTAGTGCTAGTTCATGGTTTTGGGGCATCTTGGGGACACTGGCGCAAAAATTTACCCGTTTTAGGTCAATTTTGTCGTTGTTATGCGATCGATTTAATTGGTTTTGGCAGTTCGGCTAAACCCATTCCAGGAGAAGAAATCGAATACACTTTTGAAACTTGGGGACAACAATTAGCAGATTTTTGTCGTGAAGTAGTAGGAACTCCTGCTTTTCTGATTGGTAATTCTATCGGTTGTATAGTAGTAATGCAAACTGCGGTGGACAATCCCGAATTAGCTTTAGGTGTCGCCGCGCTTAATTGTTCGATTAGACTGCTACACGATCGCAAGCGAAAGACTTTACCTTGGTATCGTAATTATGGTTCGTTAATGATGCAGCGAGTCTTGAGTAATAGACAAATTGGTAACTTCTTTTTTCAACAAATAGCTAAACCCCAAGTAGTTCGCAAAATTTTGTTACAAGCTTATCGTCGTCCTGAAGCTGTCACTGAAGAATTAATTGAAATGTTAATGCAACCCGCGTTAGACAAAGGTGCGGTAGATGTATTTTTAGCTTTTACCCGTTACTCTCAAGGCCCTTTACCAGAAGAATTATTACCCCGTCTTAATTGTCCTACAGTTTTACTCTGGGGAACAGAAGACCCCTGGGAACCTGTTGCTATGGGACGAGAATTAGCCAAAATTCCTACGGTAGAGCAATTTATTCCTCTAGAAGGTTTGGGTCATTGTCCCCAAGATGAAGCACCAGAAATAGTCAATTCAGTATTGTTGGAGTGGATTGAATCAGTTATTTAGTCATTAGAGACAAGGTATGCCTTGTCTGTACATTCATTGGTCATTGGTTTTAACTTTCTCCTTTGAAAAGTCTCCTAATTTTTATAATCTTCGGTTATTATTTCACTATTCAAATATTCTGTTAATCTCATATCAAACCAAAGGAGATTGAGTTATGAACAAAAAAATACTTACAGTTTTGGGTTGTTCTAGTTCTGTTGCCTTAACTTTGTTGTCTGGAGGTACTGCTAAAGCCGAACCTGCAAGAGAATACGTTTTTAAAGCACCAGAAATTGAAGATGAATTTGTCAAAGTTCCTGCTAGGGAAACTGATTATCCGTTTTATGACTGTAGCTGTAGTGAATATGATCCTGCTGCTATGGAAGCAAGCGATCGCGAAGGGGATAAAGCTATTGCTCTCTATGGTTGCGATTGTGCGGGGCATCGGAACTTAGTCCGCAGTTTGGACAAAGGTGAAAAAGTTTCTTGGCAAAACTAAACACACTTGTTGATAGATGTTAAATTATTTATTTAACTGGATAGCTCTTGCTTTAGAAGTTTTAAATCAAAGCAATCATCGGATTATTTGGAATTTATCTCTTGCTCTTATTCCTCTTATTTTTAGTTTTTGGTTATTTCGTCCATCGACTTCTCGTTCTGTGATTTGGTGGACGATTTTTTTAATTTTTGTGGCTTTTTTACCTAATGCTCCTTATGTTTTAACTGACAGTATTCATCTCCCAGAATTAATTTCTCGTCATTATCCTCTTTCGATTATTTTATTAATTTTAATTCCTCAATACATACTGTTTATTTTTATTGGATTTCAAGCATATGTTATTGCTTTGATGCGCTTGGATGATTATTTAATTTCTCTTCATCAAGAACGCTATCTTCGGTTAGTTAATGCGATCGCTCATATTTTATGTGTAGTAGGAATCTATTTAGGCAGATTTGAACGTTTTAATAGTTGGGATTTAGCAACTCAACCCCTGGTGGTGATTCAAACTACACTTCACCACCTTACTGGTATCTGGGAAATCTTGACTATGGCGATCGCTACTTGCCTGCTTGGAGGCTTATTTCACCTCACAGAGCATCTCAATCAACAAATTATGGCTCGGGTTCGTTAAAATGCTTCATGAAAATTAACAGGATTTTTTGTATCATATCCAACATTTGGTAACAATTGCTACAGAAATAAGTTATATTTAGGACATAAGCAAAAAAAGTTAATCAAGTCAGAAGCAGCTTTGTCCTCTTAAGGCAAAGTACCTTCAACGAAATAAGCAATCTGGAGAAAATAATTTATGTCTGCTAACGAAAAAGCACGTGCTTTAATGAATCGTCATCATCACCTCATCAAAAATCGTCAACAATCAATGCTCAATCGCACGGCCTCGGAAATTGGTTTGGATGTCGATAATCAATATTGGACTAATATTCAAGGAAAACCTATTTCTAGTTTTAGTAAAACTTACCAACGTAGCAACGTTCCTTTAAGTTAAATCACAAATTTATTAACTATAACTCCCTTGTAGATTAGAACATTTAAGAGTTATTCTTTTTGACCGAAGAATAGCTCTTTTTTTTTACATAACGATAAACTAAATATTTAATCAACTTATTGACTTGACAACATTTTTCATTATCTAAAATTTATGAGCGCGATCGCAACAACTTCAACTACCACAAACTTTGATGTGGTGGTTATCGGTTCGGGGATAGGAGGTTTGGTTACAGCTACTCAGCTAGCTGCTAAAGGAGCAAAAGTATTAGTTTTAGAACGCTACATCATTCCTGGGGGTAGTGCGGGTTATTTTGAGCGAGAAGGATATCGTTTTGATGTCGGTGCGTCGATGATTTTTGGGTTTGGCGATCGCGGAACGACCAATTTATTAACTAAAGCATTAGAAGCGGTAGATATGAGTATTGAAACCGTTGCTGACCCTGTACAAATTCACTATCATCTCCCTGATGGTTTAGAACTCAAAGTACATCGCGATTACGAACAATTTTTACAAGAACTAATTACTATTTTTCCTCATGAAGCTAAGGGGATTAGAGCTTTTTACAATGAATGCTGGAAAGTATTTAATTGTCTCAATGCAATGGAATTGCTTTCATTAGAAGAACCTCGTTATCTTACTAGAGTGTTTTTTCAACATCCTCTAGCTTGTTTGGGTTTAGTTAAATATTTACCTCTCAATGCAGGAGATGTTGCTCGCCGTCACATCAAAGACCCTAAATTACTTAAATTTATCGATATGGAATGCTACTGTTGGTCAGTAGTACCTGCCTCTAAAACTCCCATGATTAATGCGGGGATGGTTTTTGCTGACAGACATTATGGCGGAATTAATTATCCTAAAGGTGGCGTAGGACAAATTGCCCAAAAACTCGTAGAAGGATTGGAAAAAGCAGGAGGACAAATTAGATACAAAGCTAGGGTTACCAACATCCTAACCGACAACGGTAAAGCAGTAGGAGTCAAGTTAGCTGACGGTAAAGAATATTATGCCCAAAGAATCGTCTCTAATGCCACTCGCTGGGATACTTTTGGTAAACTATTGTCTACTGAATCAACTCCAGCTAAAGAACAAAAATGGCAGCAGAGATATCAAAAATCTCCTAGCTTTCTCAGTTTACACTTAGGAGTCAAAGCCGAGGTTTTACCCCAAGGAACAGAGTGTCATCATATTCTGCTAGAAAATTGGGACAACATGGAAGCAGGTGAAGGTACTATTTTTGTTTCCATTCCCACACTTCTAGACCCCGATTTAGCACCTCTGGGACATCACATTATTCATACCTTTACCCCAAGCTGGATTGAAGATTGGCAGGGACTTTCTCCTCAACAATATCAAGATAAAAAAGAAGCCGCCGCCACCAAACTAGTTCATCGCCTAGAAGCAATCTTTCCCCAACTATCAGCCGGATTAAATTATCAAGAAGTCGGCACTCCTCGCACCCACCGACGTTTTTTGGGTAGAGAAGATGGCACTTACGGCCCGATTCCCCGACGTAAACTAGCAGGGTTATTAGGTATGCCTTTTAATCGCACTTCTATACCAGGTTTATATTGCGTAGGTGATAGTACCTTTCCCGGTCAGGGTTTAAATGCTGTAGCATTTTCTGGTATGAGTTGCAGTCATCGTATTGCGGTAGATTTAGGGATTAAAGGGTAAATACCATCCATCATCTGCTACCGACTAAATCAACCCAAAATGCAGTTAAGGCGATCGCACCTGGTAGGATCATTGAAATTCCTAGAATTGGTGCATAATTACCAAATTTCTCAAAACCAGTGGCAAATAACATCGGGCCAAAAGCTGTACCAGCAACAGATATAGTCGTTGCCAAACCACTTATTGCTCCTAAATGCGATCGCCCGAAGTAATAGGCATAAACCCCAGCTTGAATAACTCCACTCATTCCCTGCATCAGACCTAACAAACAACCATATACAAGCATCGACTCGGCACCTGTAACTCTTACTGCCATCAGCAAGGCAGCACACAGTAGTATGAGCATAGTACCCAGCAGCAAGCGGGGTGAAATTCTATCCATGAGTATGCCTGCAACAAAGTTAGTGGCGGCTGTGACAAAGCCAAAGGGGACAAATACAATAGCAGCGACAGAACGCTCAATCCCTGAAGTTGCCATAATTGAGTAATGATGGAAAATTAATCCAGTTCCTAAAGCAGCAACACAAAAATTTCCGGCAGCAAACAGCCAAAAGGTAAAGGTGCGACGTGCTGTAGCTAGTGTGTAATTTACTTCTGTTGAATGTTGAGTTTGTGTAACTATAACTCCGCTATCTGGTTGTAAGCCATAGCGTTCTGGTTGTTCTCGGTAAATCAAAGCACCGATGGGGAGAATGGTAACTGCAACGACTCCACCAAGAATCATGTATGCCAATCGCCAGCCAAATCGAGTGATCAGAACCTCGATCAATAGGGGAAAAATTGCCATTCCCAAAGCAAAACCAATTCCAGATAAGCTAATGGCTAAACCACGACGACGAACAAACCAGAGATTGATTACATTGATACTAACTAACCCTAAAGCTCCTTGTCCCAAACCTCTAATCGCAATAAAACCCAATCCTAATGTTATGAACCCTTGAACAAATCCCATCCCTACACAAGCCAGAGCAAATAACAAAGCGATCGCAATTACGGCATAACGTGGCCCTTGGCGATCAATTAAGCGTCCAATAAACGGTAGAGAAAAAGAGCCACCCAATGTTCCCATCATGTACAGTAAAGAAACGCTTGAACGGGTAAGGTCAAGTTCGCCAATGATTTGGTCAAGAAATACAGAAACTCCTACCGTCTGACCGGGGGTTGTCATCAGCATCCCTAATGTTCCAGCCATCAAAACCACCCAACCATAGTAAATAGGAGATGCAGCAATCAAACGACTGTGCTTAATTGGTCTATCTTCGTTAATACTCACAAATTTATAACCCTACACTAAAACCCTTACTAAGGTATTGATCTACATTAAATCAAGTTATTTTTAAATAGGGTCATAATCTAGCCTTAACCCCCGTAAAGCTTTAAACTTAAGTTTGCAATTGAAGTTGAAATTAAAATATTTAAACTGTGCGGAAAATAGTTATAGCTGGTAATTGGAAAATGCACCAAAATCAAGCAGAGTCCTTGGCATTTGTGCAAACTTTTAAACCTGAAATCGACAACACGGAAGAAAACAGAGAAATAATATTGTGTGCGCCTTTCACCTCTTTAGCCATTATGTCAAAAAATTTACATGGCTCTAGAATCAAACTAGGGGCGCAGAATATTCACTGGGAAGAAAAAGGAGCTTACACTGGAGAAATATCTGGTGAAATGCTGACAGAAATTGGCGTTACTTATGTAATTATCGGTCATAGTGAACGCCGTCAGTATTTTGGTGAAACTGATGAAACTGTCAACTTGCGCTTAAAAGCGGCACAAAGTTATGGACTTAAACCAATTCTCTGTGTGGGAGAAACCAAAGAACAAAGAGGTGCAGGTGAAACTGAAAATATTATCATCAATCAAATTAAACAAGATTTGGTAGACATTGATCAAAATAATTTAATTATTGCTTATGAACCAATTTGGGCAATTGGCACTGGGGATACCTGCGATTCTACAGAAGCCAATCGTGTTATTGGCATCATTCGGCAACAGTTAGATAATAAAGATGTTCCAATTCAATATGGCGGCTCTGTCAAACCCAATAATATTGACGAAATTATGGCACAACCTGAAATTGATGGAGCATTAGTCGGTGGAGCAAGTTTAGACCCTGTTGATTTTGCTCGTATAATTAATTATCAATAATCCATCGAGGGATAACAAAATTAATCAAACATCAGTTTGAAAATTTATTCAGATGTGCCTTTAGCAAAGCAAGCAGCATAATTTTTGTTAAAAACTTGAGTATAGCAATCCTATTTAATTTGTGAGAGTGATTATAACTAAATGTTATTTGTCATTAGTCATTTGTTGTTTCTCTCATTTATTTTAGGATTGCTATAACAGGGAGTTGTAAGTTGTCAGATTTACAATGTAGTTCTTAACTGGCAATTTGCAACTTTTTTATCTATTAAATTGTCTGAAAGAGCCAAATTTCATTTCTGAACTTGTTATCTAAGTCCCGTTAAACTTGTGTTTTATGGACAATTAATAATTTGTTTTGTAGTTAAATACATTGCTATACTGTATTCTTGATAAGCACTTTCATTAATAAATATTGGATAGACAATTTGACTTCCTTGATAAACAATATTAGAATCATCAAATTTTAAAAATATAGGTTGTTTCGGAGCTAATTCACAGTAGTCTTTTCCTAGTAAAGTAGGATGAATCATCGCTGTCAATTGACCTGCTTCATCTACAGGAAAATTAATCGGAACAGTAACTTTATATAAAGGAATAGTTTGAGTTAATGAAATCGAGCGATCGCTTGTAAAATCGTTATTTAATAAATCCAAATAATTTAAAATATTATTAATTAATTTTTCAGTTTTTTGAAACCAGATCGAGTCTAAAGTTCCATGAGGAATCGAACCTATTTCTAAAGTAAAGCCCAAATTACAAATATTTCTCAGGCGGTTTTCTTCGCGATTATTTTGAAAATAGACAACTTTAATTGTCGGGTCTAGAGAGAGCAAATAGGCTATCAATTTTAAATTAAAAGGAAGTAAATTACTCAACAGTAATGTTATTCCCATATTCGCAGTAGAAGTATGAATATCGATTAAAAAATCTATTCGTTGTGCTTGTAATTGCCGAACAATTTTTTTGGCTAAGTTTTGTTCATGGTAAATTAATTTGTTATTATTTAAATCTTCAAGAGCAAAACAACGATTTAAATCTAAATCTATATATCTTCTATTTAATTTTGCAGCTTGTGGATTAGCTAATAAAGTAATAACCTCAAAACCATTCCTCTTAACTAAATGAGGATATTGCTGGAACTTTTTAACTAAATAAACTCCCAATAACTCATTACCATGCACGCCTCCAACTATAGCAACACGCTTAAGATCGTTCATTAGCTGCGATCGCTCAAACTAAATAATCATCAAAATTAAAAGACCGACTATTACACCAAGTTGGTTGGCAGTCGGTCGATTAATATATTAGCTTTTTATGTTAGTGCTTATTTAAGAAGATCTTTGACTAAAGTATTTTTGAGCCTGGGCGATCGCGGCCGCACCAATATTAAAAATAGCCCAACTAGCAGCGATCGCTACAGGAGCAAGAACAACGATAACACGCCAATCCATAACTGCATTTCCTCCCTAAGATTCTTAAAATTATTTTAAAGGTTTATCTAAAGTAAAACTATACAGTGATTTTAGGATAATTATCAATTTTTTTCCTGGAGATTAAAGCCGAGATCCGTACCTTTTCCTGCATGAACTAAGGCTAATTTCTCATAACGTCGAGCGTGTTCTAATAACTCTTCGACTTGTTGGGGGGATAGATCGCGAACTTTTCTCGCCGGTACTCCCACATAAAGCGATCGCGGCAGAACATTTTTAGTAACAATACTTCCCGCACCGATAATACTTCCAGCACCCACAGTAACTCCATCTAAAATTACTGCACCAATTCCAATTAAACAACCCCGTTCAATGCGTGCAGCATGAATTACAGCCCGATGACCAACAGTAACATAATCTTCCAAAATCGTTACTTTACCTGGGTCACCATGTAAAATCGCTCCATCTTGAATATTAGAATACTCACCGATAATAATTTTTTCCACATCAGCCCGAACCGTTGCACCATACCATACACTGCAACCTTTAGCAAGAGACACATTGCCCATAACTATAGCATTAGGAGCAACAAAAGCAGCTTGAGATAAATCCGGTGCAGTCCAGAAAGAATTATTAAACATTATTTAAGATAAAAGATAAGCAACTAAGATAAAACGAAGATATCCAATGATAAATGATAAATATTTGCCGCGCGATCAACCTTTAATCCCCTTCGTTCAGTCTAATAAACCATGTTGTAAGGTAGAAGAAAATCTTGTTAATAAAATTAACCCATAATGAACTTAAGTTTGCAATATCCTATTTTTGGCCCTGAAATTAGTTGTCCTCACTGTAGACAGACTATTCCTGCCTTAACTCTAACCGATACTTATCTGTGTAACCGTCACGGTGCATTTGAAGCCGATCCCAAACTAAAAGAACTTATTCATTTACCTTCTGGGAGACGCTGGCGACGCTGGCAAAATCAATGGTATCGTCAACATACCCATCCCGATGGCATTCGATTTGAAATTCACGAAGCTTTAGATCGACTTTATACTGAAGGTTATCGAGCCACCAAAGTTGTTATTGCCAATCGTTATAAAGATTTAGTCAGTGCTTATCTCGAACGCAGTCATCCCTGGCGGGAGAGTATTGATAGCAAAACACCCAAATTATATGGCTTACCAGTAGTTTTTAGCTCTGAATCCGAGGGAGAAGCCTGTTGGGAGATTATTAACTTTTCTTTAGAAAAAGAACCAGGAGTACCCCGCCACTATCCCTATCGTTTTTTATTTGAATAATTTTGAATGATGCATCATGCTTCAATTCGTACCGCGAACATCCATCGGGCGATCGCTTTTTATGAACAGTTGGGTTTTACCGTGCAAGAACGCTTTACTACGGGATATACTCTAGCTTGTTGGATGACGGGATTAGGAGGCAGAATCGAACTCATCCAAATTCCCGAACCCAAACCAGCCCCCGATACTTTTAATGACGAGCATTATGTGGGTTACTATCATCTTTCCTTTGACCTGACGGCGATCGCTTCAGATCTACCCAGTTGGCTGGCTCAACTGCAAACTAATATAGCCCAAACTGCCCAAAATAACTCCGAATTAGAGCCAAATCTCAAAATTTTGTTAGAACCCCAACAACAAATTATCGGCGATCGCCTATACGAAGTAGCTTTTATTGCCGATACCGATGGCTTACCCCTAGAATTTATTCGCGTTTTGCAATAGTAGTTAATAGTTGACTAATGAGCAATGACTAATTTTCCCAATTGCCACAAAATATAAATTAATAAAAGAATAGCTAACTCAACTTAAGTTGTCCATCATGCGAATCGCTAAAAATATCACCGAACTTGTGGGCAAAACTCCTCTGGTTCGATTAAACCGCATTCCTCAAGCAGAAGGCTGTGTGGCTCAAATTGTTGTCAAACTCGAAGGAATGAATCCCTCTGCTTCGGTTAAAGATCGCATTGGGGTGAATATGATTAATGCCGCCGAAGCCGCAGGAACGATTACCCCAGGTAAAACTATTTTAGTCGAGCCTACTTCTGGCAATACCGGTATCGCTCTAGCAATGGCAGCAGCTGCCAAGGGTTATCAGCTGATTTTAACCATGCCAGAAACCATGAGCCACGAACGACGAGCAATGTTAAAAGCTTATGGAGCGCAATTGGAACTTACCCCCGGCCATGAAGGGATGGGAGGCTGTATTAGAAAAGCGCAGGAGATTCAAGAAACTGTTCCCGATGCTTATATGTTGCAACAGTTTAACAATCCTGCTAACCCCGAAATTCACAAACTCACCACCGCCGAAGAAATTTGGGCAGATACCGACGGTAAAGTAGATATTATTGTGGCAGGAGTCGGAACTGGAGGTACGATAACTGGTACGGCAGAAGTATTAAAAAAATATAAACCCAATCTTAAAGCGATCGCTGTTGAACCTACTAATAGCCCAGTTTTATCTGGAGGCCAGCCAGGTTCTCATAAAATTCAGGGAATTGGTGCGGGTTTTGTTCCCGAAGTGCTAAAAGTAGAATTAATCGATGAAGTAGTTACTGTAAGCGATGATGAAGCGATTAATATGGCTCGTCGTTTAGCTCGCGAAGAAGGTATTTTATCGGGTATTTCTACTGGTGCGGCATTAGCGGCGGCGGTCAAAATTGCTCGAAAACCAGAAAATCAAGGAAAGTTAATGGTGATGATTCAGCCTAGTTTTGGCGAACGTTATCTCAGCACACCTTTATTTAGGGATTTAGAATTGCCAAGAGTAGCTACTAACAAATAACTATTAAACCGAGTCAACGCCGTGAATCACTATCAAACTCTGCAAATCCATTCCACCGCCAACCAACAAGAAATCAAGCAAGCATATCGGCGTTTGGCTAAACGTTTTCATCCAGACAGTCAAACAGAAACTAATTGTGAAAAGATCGTTGCTCTCAATGCCGCCTATGAAGTACTGGGAAATCCGCAAAATCGTCGCCTTTATGACCGACAAATACAATTAGGTCAGGTGGATGATTCATTTGTTAGCAGACAAGCCAGAAATGCCTCCGCACAGCAACAATATCGGCGTTATCGACAGGCAGAAAAAGCTGAAGACTGGAATTACCAACAATGGCTACAACAAGTTTATGCCCCTGTTAATGTGTTGATTTCAGAAATCTTAGAGCCTTTAGAGGCAGAGATAGACGATTTAGCTGCTGACCCTTTCGATGATGAATTAATCGCCAATTTTGAAGTATATTTACACAACAGCAATAATTATTTACAACAAGCCCAACAAAAGTTAGCATCTCGACCAAATCCCTCTCAGCTAGCTGGAGTGGCAGCTAATCTTTATTATTGTTTAGAGCGTCTCGACGACGGTATCAAAGAATTAGAGTGGTTCGTGATGAACTACAACGACCAGTATCTTCATATGGGGCAAGAAATATTAAGAATTGCCAGCAAATTGCGCGATCGCGCCAGGGATACAGTTCAGTCTTTAATTTAAGGCTGCTATATGAACGATAAAATTTTTCGGAAATTTCATCCGAAATTAGTTTATCCTGGTAAATAGGGAAGTTTACTAAACTTTACATTACTCTTGCTAAGTTAAATATTTTATGGATTGCACTATCAACCGTCGCGCTCAGTTTTCGGCGAGTCATCGCTACTGGTTGCCAGAATTAGAAGAAGCAGAAAACCAACGTCTGTTTGGTGCTTGCAGCCGTTTTCCCGGACACGGACATAACTACGAATTATATGTATCTCTGGTTGGCAAATTAGATGAGTATGGCATGGTAGAGAACCTATCTTATGTTAAACAGGTAATCAAACAAGAAGTTACCAGCCAGCTTAATTATGCTTATTTAAACGATACTTGGTCGGAATTTCAGCGAACTCTACCCACCACTGAAAATATCGCCAGAATTATCTGGCAGCGATTAGCCCCCCATTTACCATTAGTTAATATTAAGTTATTTGAACATCCCCAACTTTGGGCAGACTATCAAGGAAAAGATATGGAAGCAACTCTGACAGTTAAAACTCATTTTAGTGCCGCACATCGTTTGGCTTTACCTAGTCTCAGTTTAGAAGAGAATAGCAAAATTTATGGCAAATGCGCTCGTCCTCACGGACACGGACACAACTATCATTTAGAAGTTACCGTAGCAGGAGAAATTGATTCTCGTACGGGAATGTTAGTAGATTTGGGTGCTTTACAAAAAGTAATCGATGAATATGTGGTCGAACCCTTTGATCATACATTTCTCAACAAAGATATTCCCTATTTTGCCGAAGTTGTACCCACCGCCGAAAACATTGCCATACATATCGCCCAACTCTTGCGATCGCCAATTCAAAATTTAGGAGCGCAATTAGATAAAATTAAACTAATTGAAAGTCCCAATAATTCTTGTGAAATAAACTGCCGTTCATCTCAACTTGACTTTTCGTCCGAAGCAACTAGAGAACCTGCAATGCTTTCTAGTTAAATTAATTATCAGCTTGTAGTAGAAAGCCAGAAGTTACTCAATCATCCTCAATTTACAGATCGAACCAGCCAAAAGCTCTCAAAATCAAATGAAAGATGGCTATTAACCGCAGAGAGTATTAATAGTTGCTTTAATGATTGGCTCATTCTTTAAAAAGTGTTTGATAATATGGGCGAAAGTTCAGTTAGATAGCAAATTAGACTAATATTTGACTGATAGAACTTAGATCGCAGGAGCGAATAGTATATGGAATCTCAAAGTCCACAAGTAACTGAAACTCAAACCCCTTCTGGCTTGAACACTGAATCTGCTGGGATGATAACTCCTACTAAGTCATCACCAGCCGATAACCAAGTGCAGGAGTGGCTAGAAATTGGTACTGATTTCTTAACCAAAATATACGATTACATAGGAGAATTCGTTAGCGAAAATCAAAAGCTGTTAGTTAATTTATTACTAGCGTTTTTAGCAATAGTTGCAGTTAAGCTAATTTTGGCTATTTTGGCAGCAATTAATGATATTCCGTTGCTTGCACCTATGTTTGAGCTTGTTGGCTTGGGTTACACTGGATGGTTTGTTTATCGCTATATGTTAACCAAATCTTCTCGCCAAGAACTAGTACAAGAGTTTGAAGCTCTCAAATCTCAAGTAGTAGGAAAAGAATAGTCAGCATAAACAACAGATGTAGGGATGTTCGATGGAACGTCCCTCAAAACGGTCATTAGAGACAAGGCATTCCTTGTCTGTACAGTCATTAGTTGCTAGTTGCTACTTATCTAATAACTGTAGATGTCTGTCTATTTGTTGCTGTAACATTTGTAAATCTTTAAGATTATTTAAACGAGCAGAAGTAAAGCAAATTTGCATTTTTTTGAGCATTTTTTCGAGTTTTTGTGCAGTAACTAAAACCTGTTCGCTCATTTTATCCATCTGCTGTTGTTCGTAAGCCATTAAACTATCGCCTCGTAAAATAAGAACGATAACTTCTTCGCCGTATTGCTGGGGAATAAACTCTAGACGAAATAAAATGCGTTCTTGTTGATACAATCTCTCCATAGCTACTTTTTTAGACTTGGTTAAAGGAGCTTTGGGAATTTGAGCCAAAGTTTTGATTTCATTAATTAATATATTAAAAATGGTTAACTCAACTCGTTCCAAACAAGATGCTACCGAACCATTTTTACTACCGACAATCCTACCGCGATCGCTGTATTTAACTAGTTGAAGTTTCTCGATATCGTTATCTAAAGCCTTAGTTAATAACTCGCGATATGATAATTGAGGATTTAAGGTAGCTAAAAAATCTGGAGATGTAGTTACGGGTTTAGCTGAGACATCTACAACTCTAGAATTTTCTGCTTGCTCGTTAACATCTACTTTTGGAATAGATAATTCAGATTCATTTTTATTGTCAACAACAAGTGGCGGTGTTTCGTGAAAATCAAATGACTGTTTGTTAGGAAGAGAAGTTGAAGATATTTCATTCAAAGTCATTGATTTATCTACATTTTTCTCTACATTATTTTTGATGGCTTCTTGTTTACTTTGTTCTGCCAGATGTGAAGCAAAATCAAAATCATCTGGCATTTCGGTTAAAGTCATAGATTTATCAACTGAATAGTCTCTAGCCTTAGTATCAGGTTGAATATCTACTATAGTTTTTTGATAATCCTTGATGTCGGAATTAGGTTGAATATCTACTATAGTTTTCTGATAATCCTTGATGTCGGAATTAGGTTGAATATCTACTATAGTGCGATCGCGATCATTTCTATTAGAGGTAGGAGGCTCTTTGAGGTATGCAGATAAGATTAGTTGATGAGTTTCAGAATCAATTAGTTTAAAGTCGAGATGATAACCCAAAGAAGTAGCGATAGGACAGATATAATTAAGGGCATTTTTATCATTTGGTTCTAACATACCTACCGTCAAGCGATCGCCTTGTAATTCTAAAGGCAAAATTTGATAACGCAGACAAGATTCTAAGGGCAAAATTGAGTTGATTAACTGAAATATTTGCTTACTATTGGCAATGCAATCAGCAAAAGCTTCTGACTGAAAATTATTGGACGTATTAAATTCTTGGTTAAATTGAGACATTTTGCCTATTTGATATAGTTCAATAGTTTGTCAATCAACTTTACTTCATAGAGAAGTATTTTCAAGCTAAATTGACTGGGTTAAATACAATAAAAATTAGAAAATATAGAATGATCTAAACTTAAAGTACCCAAATTGAAGTCAAAAATTTAGCAACTAGAAATTTTGATGACCAATAACCAATGACCAATGACCAATGACCAATGACCAATGACTACTAGAGTATGTCACAATTCCCATTGAGACTTTTAAGGATATAAAACAGATGACAGAATCTTTAATCCCCGTAGTAGTTAATGGTGCTTTAGGTAAAATGGGGCAGGAAGTAATTAAAGCCGTATCCCAAGCAAAAGATCTGATGCTAGTGGGAGCAGTGGATAAAAACCCAGATTATTTAGGTCAAGATATCGGGGAAGTTGTAGGTTGCGGTGCTTTAGAAGTCCCCATACTTAACGATCTCCAAAGTATTTTAGTTTTAGCTACCCAAGAAAAAATTCAGGGGGTAATGGTAGATTTTACCCACCCTGATAGCGTGTATGAAAATACTCGTAGCGCGATCGCCTATGGAGTGCGTCCTGTAGTCGGTACGACCGGATTAAGCGACGAACAACTCAAAGATTTGGCTGAATTTGCTGAAAAAGCAAGCACGGGAGCATTAGTAATTCCCAATTTTTCTATTGGTATGGTATTACTGCAACAAGCAGCGATCGCCGCTTCTCAATATTTTGACCACGTAGAAATTATCGAACTGCATCATGACCGCAAAGCTGATGCGCCAAGTGGTACGGCAATTAAAACTGCACAAATGTTGGCAGAAATGGGTAAAATTTATAATCCTCCTAAAGTAGAATCAACCGAAACTATGGCAGGTGCTAGGGGAGGTAAGGCAGATAGTAACATTCCTATTCATAGCGTGCGTTTGCCGGGTTTAGTGGCTCATCAAGAAGTAATTTTCGGCGCACCAGGACAAATTTACACTCTGCGTCACGATACAAGCGATCGCTCTTGTTATATGCCGGGAGTTTTACTCTCAATTCGCAAGGTGACTCAACTCACTTCTTTGGTTTATGGTTTAGAAAAGATATTGTAGAGTTCTTTAGTTATATCTTGTTAAATTAAATGCTAGTGCCTCTGACACGAGAAAAATTAGAACAACTGCTACCCCTAATAGCTACGGCGGATCAGTATGCTTACTATTGGGGTCAATGGCAAGACTTGTTAAATCGATTGCTAATTTCGGTAGTGGCGGTAGTGGTCATTTTAATTTTAAGCTTTGTGGTGGGAGAAGGGGCGCAAGCAGTTGTTTTACTATTGTGGGTGATCGCTGGTCTATATTGGTTGTGGAGTCCCGTATATCAAGCTAGTCTCCGCAATAGTGCGATTCGTCGCTTTAAATATGGTGGTTTTTGGCAGGGTAAAATTTTAGATGTTTATCTGACTGAGGAATTAATCGGCGAAGAAGAAACGGTTAATAAGCGTGGTGAATTAGTAATTATCGAAAATCGCGAACGTTGG
>JBHJNX010000228.1:0-5505 GCA_050330335.1 Pleurocapsa sp.
CAACTACTCCCAGTAGTTTTGCAAGGTGTCCGAACGAGGGAAGAATTCGGAAGTGCTTATCAGGATTAGGCTTGTGCTGTAGTGCAACTCTTAGTTGAGTACTGGGTTACTCAAGCCCACGCTTACCCTTTGGGTAAGCGATGGGTAATTGACCCGTCATCAGGAATAGTTGTTGATTTCTTATGCCGATCTAATATTAGTAAATTGACCGACTAAATTCAGCACATCACTGCGACTTAGTTTATTTTTACCCAAAGCGATCGCATCTAATGTTCCTGTTGCCAAAACCAGAGGTATCTGACAAAAATCTAAAGCCGGACTATTTCCAGGTAAGGCATTAGTATATAATTGCGCCATTTTTAGTTGACGATGGGCATAAGCTTGCATATCTCTACTACTCCAGCCAACAGGGAAAAAATTCACTCCTCGCTGCAAATCCTCTTCTTGGTTGCGAACGATGTTGACTGCTTGCAAACCGCGACCAAAACCAATAGCGTACTGGCGATTAGTCTCCGTCCCGTCATACCATCCCCAAAGATCTGAAAGTAATAAACCTACCGCACCGGCTACGCTAAAAGTATAGCGGTCTAAATCCGCTTCGGTTTCTATTGTCCAGTTACTTTCTGCCCAATAAGCCATGCGGTCTGACATCGCTGCGGTAGCATCCCAAATACGAGGAGCAATAGTTTCTGGAGCGAGAATTGCCCATTCTCCGATACGCAGGGCAACTTCTGGCAAAATATGTCGATAATCTTGCAAACAATCACTTAAATGTTTATATGTAGATTGATCGACCGTTTCCTGTAATTTACGGCTAATTTCTCTAAGTAGTAAAGCTTTGGTAGCATTATCCAATTCTGCACTATCTTCAATTTCATCGATCGCCCGCATACACAGATAAGCTGAGGCTACTGCATCCTGTAACTGTCCGGGTAAACGCGCGATCGGAATATAAAACGTTCGACTGGTTTGTTTCAGAACTTCTAATGCTTGAGTCCGAAAATTCATTGTTGTAGCTCCTCACGCTGACTTTTCGATAGCATACACTGGATTTCCAATTTCTAGGTTAGATTGGAGGAAATTTTTCTTTAAAAAGTTGGTATCAAAAGCCAGGAATGAGTAGTCTAGATTTTGAGTAAAATAAACTTAAATTGAGCTTATCAAACCCAAAAATTAAATTAAATCCTGCCAGCGACAGATTACAGCAAATAAAGCAGCCATAGCGGTAATTGCCAGGGCAATTAAAGGGTGTTGTCCCTGACTGACGGCAAAAGAAGTAACTACACCAGCACCTAGAGCAGCAGTCAGACCAGCCCCAATTAAATCGCGGTCGGTATTTTTGTTATACATTTAATTATCAGAAATTAATATTGAATCAATAAATGGGAATTATCACAAACTACCATTAGTACCGAGAGTAGTTAAAGTTATTCGGTCATCTTGCAATCAAGCTTTAGATTTAGCTAATTTTCTTAACACCATGGCGACTCAAGAGTGGGAAAATAATAAATCTAGTTAAGCAAAAACCCCAAATAATTTTTGAATATAGATGTCTAATACCTATACTGTTGAAATAAATCACCAAGGAAAAGTAGAAACCATTCAAGTTTCTGAATCACAAACTATTTTGCAAGCAGCACTCGATGCCGGAATCGAGTTACCCTATTCTTGTAGTGCAGGAGTTTGTACTACTTGCGCGGCAAAAATTTCATCAGGAGAAGTCGAACAGGGTGATGGTATGGGAGTTTCTCTCGAATTACAAGCTGAAGGTTATGCCCTACTGTGTGTCGCCTATCCTCGTTCCGATATCAAACTAGAGTCGAGCAAAGAAGAAGAAGTATATCAACGTCAATTTAGCCAGCCATCTTAGATTAGAGAGATAGGGAAATAGAGAATTAGGGGACTTGCTCCTATCTACCGATTGCAGTTAAAATCTCACCGTGAATTAACAATCCCGTCCTCAGTGGGCGTAATTTAATTGTGGATGCCAAATCATTTTCTACTCAAAAACTTATTAAACCCTCTGGGATTAGTTTATTAATTTTACTGTTGGGTATTCTGCTTTTAGGAGCGATCGCCTTAGACTGGAGCAATAATTCCTTTAAATCACCGCTATTTTCTCTGTCTCTGATTACTTGCGCCATCGCTAGTGGTGGATTAGGAGCGATCGCTGTTCCTCTCCTACGACGGCTGAAAACAGGTCAAATAATCCAAGAAGATGGGCCTCAAACTCACTTAAAAAAGGCTGGAACTCCTACTATGGGGGGTATTTTTTTTGTTCCTGTTGCAGCGATCGCTGCTATGGTCGGGACGAGCTTTAGCTGGGATACCATGGCTGTGGTTATAGTCACCCTGGCATATGGTTTGATTGGTTGGCTTGATGACTGGCAAGTATTGCACCAAAAATCTAATAAGGGTATTTCTCCCCGAATGAAATTAACCCTACAAATTGCAGTCGGAATTTTGTTTAGTTTCTGGTTATTATGGCAGCGCAGTGCAACGGTGGCTACCATAAATTTACCAGGAGGATTGAATTTAGCTCTCGGTTGGCTATTTTTGCCCCTAGCAATATTCGTTCTGACCGCAGAAAGCAATGCTACTAATTTAACCGATGGAGTAGATGGATTGGCAGCCGGGACGGGAGCGATCGCTCTGATGGGTTTGAGTGCCATTATTGCGATGGATTCCCCGGATTTGGCTATTTTTTGTGCCTGTTTGAGTGGTGGCTGTTTGGGCTTTTTAGTTCACAATCGCAATCCTGCGACAGTATTTATGGGGGATACGGGTTCATTAGCTCTAGGTGGTGCTTTAGCAGCCGTGGGTTTGCTGAGTAATAATCTATGGGGACTATTTTTAATGAGCGGTATTTTCTTTGTAGAATCTCTATCGGTAATCGCTCAGGTACTTTACTACAAGGCTACTAAAGATGCTAATGGTCAAGGCAAACGCCTATTTAAAATGGCACCAATCCACCATCATTTTGAGCTTAGTGGTTGGTCTGAAACTCAAGTGGTGGGTATTTTTTACCTAGTTAATATCTTGCTGGCACTGGTGGCTTATTTGAGTGTCAGCTAAACCAAATGTCCAATTAACTAAACAAGCGATCGCACTATAGCAATCCTAAACTTGATATGATAGCATTGACTTTAACCAGTTATTATGGACATGAAACTATTAGAATACAAGCAAATGCCCACTGTAGCTGCATTAATGCAAGCTTTTCCCTATTTTGCAGAACCTAATACTTCGGTAGCATATATTTTGGAATTGATGAAGACTCATAATATTCGTCACATACCAATCAAGTATGATGATCGCATAGTGGGTATTGTTTCAGAAAGGGATTTGCGCTGGATGGGAAGTCCGGCGATAGCTCTTCCCGATACCGATGAGATTCCTGTCCATCACGTCATGACTGCTAACCCCTATGTAGTAGAAATTGATACTCCTCTAACATCAGTAATTGCGGAAATGACCGACCGCAAACTAGGTGCGGCAATTGTTGTCAGTTCGGGAAGATTAGCAGGTATTGTGACTACCATTGATATTTGTCGTGCATTAGGAGAGTTATTAGAATCGGAATTTAGCGATCATTAACATGAACTTTTACTGAATAGTTAGTCAGAAGGCAGAAGTCAGAAGTCAGAAGTCAGAAAACATAAATGTTCAATGTTCAATAGTGACTTCCAGACTTACGATGTTGGATAGCAGTGATACCATGATTTTCTAGGACTTCACCGCGATCGACTGTGGCGTAAATCAAGTTTCTATCCCCCGATTCCAGGCGACTTTGGACGGTACACTCTAGATAAGCTAAGGCTTCTTCAATGATTAAAGAACCGTTATGGGCAGGTTTGGTGGTTAAGTTACCAAAAGAATCACTATTTTGAGCACAGAAGTGTCTTCTAACGTTTTTACTTTCATTGAGGATATTCAACACTAGCTGATCTCCTGGATTTTTGATTAAATTGCCATTTTGTTCTGGGGAAACAGCAATCATGACACCAGGGGGATTAAAGGTGGCTTGGGATACCCAGGAAGTGAGTACACCCCGATGTTTCTCCTCTTGACAAGTGGTTAAAACACAGAGAGAACCAACAATTCTTCCTACGGCTTGTTCGGTGCGATCAATTTGGGTTTCGGTGATTCCTTGTCGTGGAGTACGGAGTTTTTTGGCTTTTTTCAGTTTTTGGGTAAAATCTTTTCCCGCCTGTATACATTCTTTTAAAGTAGTAGTAGTGGGACTAAAACGAACGCGGATCGGTTCAAATCCAAAACTGTAATGGGCATCTCGTAATTTAGTTTCTAAGATTGCGATCGCTTCTCCACTCCAACCATAAGAACCAAATACCCCCGCTAGTTTGGTTTTGGCTGCGTTAGCTAAGATAATTCCCAAGGCGATTTGAATTTGAGTCGGGGCATGACCGCCTAATGTGGGCGAACCAATGATAAAACCATCGCAGTCTTGAATGGCTTGGGTAATTTCCTCGGTGGAAGCTAGTTCGCAGTTAATCGACTCTACTGCTACTCCCGATTGAATTAACCCTTGAGCGATCGCGCTAGCCATAGTTGCAGTGTTACCGTAAGCAGAAGCGTATAACAGAACTACTTTAAATTCTTGGTTGGTTTGTTCTTGACACCACTGTTGATAATCGTAGCTAAAACGACTGAGGCTGTATTTTATTAATGAACCGTGAGCAGGAGCGTATATTTTGCTCTTTAAAGCCGTAAATTTGATTAAAGCGGTTTCTAATTGTTTGGTTTGACCAGCGTGAAGACAATCAAAATAAAAACGACGGTCTTGGTCTAATTTTTTCCAATTATCATCGAAAATGGCTTCGTCGCATAAATGCGCCCCGAAGAATTTATCGGTATAAAGGATTTTGCTTTGAGGATCGTAGGTACACAAGCCATCTACCCAACGGGGAGTGGGAACGCTGATCAACCGTAATTGATGTCCTTGTCCCAAGTTTAAAGTATCGTTATCTCTGACTACTCTAATACGAGTTTCTCTTTGGGGAAAAATTAACGCACCTTTGAGGGCATTAAGGGCAGGTTTAGAACAAATTATTTGTGCTTGGGGGGCTTTTCCTGCCAAGATTTGTAAGGTTGCCAGGCGATTGGGATTGACGTGCTGTAGGATGATGTAGTCTAGGGTTTGCCAATCGAGATGTTGTTCTAAAGTTTCTAGATAAATTTGGGTAAAAGATTGTCCTGGCGGATCGATTAGGGCGGTTTTATCTGCTTGAATTAGATAGGAATTAGATGTTGTGCCTTTTTGACGGGAATATTCCACTTCAAATTTTAATCTTTCCCAGGCACGCGATCGCAATACGGTAGTATTGGTGCTAATGGTTGCTACTTGAACGTCTCTTTTTTTGGTGGGGGTTGGTTTGATTGTTGTGTGTACCATGATTGTTAATTGTTGATTGTTTGTGCGCAGATGAACGCAGATGATTTATCGATTGTGGTTTGTTAGTTTGTTTGTGATGGAATGATTACCGT
>JBHJNX010000229.1:0-15096 GCA_050330335.1 Pleurocapsa sp.
CTTTTTGAAATTGGGGTACCTAGCCCGTTTTTCCAAGAAATTCAAAAACGCACTAGACAAGTCCAAAGCTACTTGTTGTAAACATTGAGAGGGGGGTTTTAAACCCATTTTTCTGATAACCAATGCCCAATGCCCAGTGAATACTTATTCATTCATATTTTTATAAGTTGCCACTGAAGAGGGAGAAATACGATTGAGATAGCGAAATATCCAGTATTTAAGCACTGTATCTAAAATTACGGGAAAGGTAGCAATAAACAAGAAATTGAAATCGCGGTTTTCTGGTAAACCCAAATGACGGGCAATTCCTTCTAAAATAATTTCCCAACCATGAGGAGAGTGATAGCCGACGAACATATCAGTAAGCAGAATAATTAAAAAAGCTTTGGCACTATCGCTCAAGCCGTAGGCAATTTCATCGATAAAAGATTTGATGATTAAAATCTCTCGCTGGCAAAAATAAATAATGGCAGCAAAGGCCCCTAGAGAAAATAAATCTGCAAAAATATTGCCTATAGCATTAATTCCCAGGTGACGATATTGTTCAGCTAGTTCTTCAGCTTTGAGATGTATTTTTGCTTCTTCTTCTGCTGAAGATAAAGGTGGAGCTAATCCAATTAAACTTTGAAAATGTAATCTTTCTTCATATCGCTGCAATTCCATGAAAGCTTCTTCTTCCATGTCTTTATTAATAAACATTACTTGTTGTTGATGATTGGCAAAATATCTTTCTACCAGAGGAGTAATGATAAAAGTTTTAGTTAACTGATGAGTCATTAAAGGAACGATAATTAAAATCAGCAAAAATCTAATCGAAATTGCTGTTTTGTTGCGACTGCGACGAAATTTTTTAATAACTTCTTCTTCGGTATCTTCTGCTTGAGGGTCGATTTCTTGTCGAATACGATTGAGAGTTCGCATAAAAGAGCGCGGCAAGACACCAGTTTTGTCAGTAATAGTTTCCATATTCATGACTTGTTTCCTATTGTTAGTGCCTATCGGGCGATCGCCGCGCTCCAAAGGTAGTCGCCGATCTTTTGGTTGTTTTTGCTTATTTAAAGAAGAAGGGCGATCAATTTCAATTGGGGGTTCTTCATTCCGCTTTTTGCTAAACGCATTTTTATATCTGTCAACTACCGAGTCAATAAAAGCTATTTTTTCAATAGCTGATAAGTTGAGTTCTTCTTCAAAACTATTGGTGTATTTAACTAAACTTTGGGTAGAATCATCAGGGGTTGGATTAGAAAAAATCAATAAAGAACGGCTGATTTTAAATTCTGCCATTCTGGCTTTAATGGTATTTAAATAATTATTTACATCACTGCGGAATACCTTAATCACGCTTTCGGAATACTCTGCTTCAGAAGATACTATTTGACCGTTAAAATAATCATCTTCAATGGCTTTAATTTTTACCGCAGCGCGAAAAGCTGCATCTAAGGCTCTTTCTGGAGTTAAAGACAACCACTGTCTGCTAATATTAACCAAATTAGGAAATTTCATTTAAACCTCCATAAAAGAATGGAAAACTCCAGCTTACTCATCCTCAATATACTCAACAGGATTTTCAGCTAAACAACAATCGATAATTTTGAGTGAGTTGACCTCACAGCAGACTTCATTGCCTTTCAATTAAGATATTCTGGCTGTAGGTAAGATTAGCATGGCATCCCCAAAAGAATAGAAACGATAGTTACTGGCTATAGCTTCTTGGTACAAATTTAATAATCTCTTCCTGCCGATTAAAGCACTGACCAGCATTAGTAAACTAGAACCAGGTAAATGAAAATTAGTAATCAAGCCATCAACTACTTGCCACTGATAACCGGGATAGATAAATAAATCTGTCTTACCTCTAAAAGCTCCTAGAGATTGGTCAGATGCGATCGCAACTCTAGCCGCTCCTTCTAAGGCTCTGACCACCGTGGTTCCTACAGCAATAATTCTACCGCCCCTAGCTTTAGTTGCCACAATTTTCTCTACTGTTTCAGCATTGAGATCAACCCATTCTTGATGCATGGCATGATCGGTAATATTTTCCGTTTCTACAGGACGAAAAGTACCAACCCCAACATGAAGAGTAATATAAGTCTGGTGGATTCCTCTTTCCTTTAATTGTCGCAGTAGTTTATCTGTAAAATGCAATCCTGCGGTGGGTGCAGCGATCGCTCCTGGATTTTGAGCATATACGGTTTGATATTGGTCGGTTTGATGGGTATTACTAGTAATGTATGGAGGCAAGGGAACTCTTCCGAATTGCTCTAATACTTCCCAAAAAGATTTATTTGGAGGTAATTCAAATTGTAAAATTCGCCCTCCGGTAGCTAGATCGTCATCAATTACTTTAGCTTTCAAGGTTTCAGCAGCTAAACCTTTATTGTCACTAGCTTCAAAAATAATTTCTGTTCCTAATTTAAATCTCTTACCAGGTTTCACCAATGCTAGCCAACAGTTGTCTTGTTTGGCTTCTAGTAATAAAATTTCAACTGTTGCTCCGGTGGTTTTACAACCATAAAGACGAGCAGGAATTACACGAGTATTATTTAATACTAATAAATCTCCTGGCAACAACCATTTATCGAGGTCGTAAAAAAAGCTGTGAACATAAGTATTCAGTGAATTTACTACCATTAATCGAGAACTGTCTCTAGGATTGGCAGGGGTTTGTGCAATCAGCTTTTCGGGTAATTGATAAGTATAGCTTTCTAGGCAAAAATCATCATTCATTCTTGGTAAACAGTTCTCTCTATGAGCTTTTATTTGGGTAAATTCCCCTATAGTAAATTTAGAAGATCGGGTGCTTTTCCCCAAGCGCAAATGGTAGGTTTCTTGTCAGACTAGTAAATAGGGCATTTCCAGATAAATGGTGTTTATGGACTATCTTTATTTTCTTGCCAACGCTAGTGTAACTCTCAGAACCATTGATTATTTACGGACTATGAGTCATGCAGCAGGAGCATCCCTGACTGTAATTCATCAGATTGATGGTTGGATTGTGAAAGTTCGTTTTCCTCAGCCTCTTAATCCCCAGCAACATGGAAACTTTCGTTCCTTTATGAACGAGTTGGGCATTCCCTATGATCCAGAAATGCGTTTGAAGATGGTGTTTTGGAGTTTAGAAACAGGGCAGTCTCCAGTAGAAGTGATGCGTCGCTATCAGGTAGCAGTGGTTTCTCATGGGCAACCAGATACCAAGGATATTGAAGCTTTTCGTCAACAGTTTACCAAAGGATTGGGTTATTGTCCCGAAACTTTAGCTTAACTCAAGCAATTCATTGATAACTAGAAGCTGGAAATAATTCGCAAAACTCGCTGAATATCATCTAATTGTCCGACAATCCGTCTAACTGGTAGGGGGGAAACTCTCACTAAAGTTGGAGTAGCTGATATCTGTCGAATTTCTGCTTGTTCTGGGTTTTTCTGAATATCAATGACTTTGAGGGTGTAAGGAGTGGTTAAACCTTTTTCTAGAACTTGGTGTATGGTAGCTAAAGTTTGTTCGGTATTAGAGCGATCGCCAGAAATAAATAAATGTAAAACATAACCCCCAGTTTTGTCTTTTGGAGATACAACCGCAGCAGGGGTATCGATAATCAGTTGTTGATTATTTATCTGTCTCAGTCTGGATGTTTCTGGCGGCTTTTCTAAATGTTTGGGGTCAAACCTGGCAATGATATCTCGCTCTTCCCAAAGCTGTGGAAATTGCTGACGATAGGTTTCAATAATGGTGCGATCGCAATATTCTTCTTGCCAGGGTGCGATTTGCCAGGTTTCTGTTAATTCTAAATCGAATAGTACTGTTAGTAATGGTATGTAGCGTTGTACTGCGGGGTAAGCTTCGGCAATAACTTTTATTTGTTGAGTTTGAGGATCTAACCAATGTTCTACCGTAGCTGTATATCCTGGTACTAAAAAATGAGGTGGTTCGGATAATCCCCAGATTTCTTGCAGTCCCTGGCATAAGTGCAAATGCCAACGAGCTTGTTTATGCGGGTCTACACCATAAATCACATCTCCCCCCGGAGTAAATATAGCAATACCTTTAAAAATTTTGGGTAGGGAAGATTGTGTATCCTTCAATTTCGGTTATCAAACAAGTTTGGTTAATAGATTATAAAATATCTTGCTTGCGATTATTGATAAAAAAAGACGTTCTGGTGAAACGTCTTGCAATTAATCAAAATTAGATCGAGTTAGGTTACAATCTACCTCTCAACATCATCGCCATTTCATTACGAGTTGGAGATTTTTCCAAAGCTGTTTCCTCGGTGATTCTTCCTTCTTCATATAGTGCAAACAGAGATTGATTGGTAGTAAGCATCCCGTCAAAATCTCCATCTTGCATCAAACTATGAATTTCATCATATTTGCCTTGCTTAATATAATCTTTAACAGTGTCTGTATTAACTAAAATGTCATGATATGCGGCTCGTTTGCCGTCGGTTGTACGACATAATCCTTGCGAGATAATCGCCACTAAAGATTCAGAAATAGCTACTCGCATGGCATCCTGTTCTTCTGCCGAATACAAAGTTAAAATCCGCTCAACAGTTTTGATGGCACTATTAGTATGCAAAGTTCCCATGACTAAGTGACCTGTTTGTGCCGCTTTTAAAGCTGTATTGACTGTTTCGCGATCGCGCATTTCCCCAACTAAGATAATATCAGGATCTTCCCGTAAAGCTGCTTTGAGTGCATTATCAAACTTGCGAGTATTAATCCCTACTTCCCGTTGTTTAATCAGAGAATTCTGACTTTCATGAACGAATTCAATCGGGTCTTCAATGGTAATAATATGCTTAGAATGTTCTTTATTAATATAATCAACCATCGCTGCCATAGTAGTTGATTTACCCGAACCTGTAGGACCTGTTACTAAAACCAACCCTTTATGAGCATCAGAAATATCTCTAAATACAGGAGGTAATCCCAAATCATCTATAGTTAAGATTTTTAAAGGAATTAACCGCATTACCATAGCGTGTCCGTGTAGGGTATCAAAAACATTAATCCGTACCCTGGCAAATTTATATTGAGTTGCACCGTCAAATTCAAGTTCTCGCTTAAATCTTTCAACTTCTTCATCATTTAAAACTTCGTACAACCAACTCATAAAAGTGTTGTAGTCGGTTTTAGGGTATTCAGTAAGTGCCATCTGACCGCGATCGCGCATTCTGGGAACTGCTTCTACTCCCAAATGAATATCCGAACATCCCAACTCAAAGGCATTGTTAACTATATATTCTAAAGATGGCTGTCCAGGAGAACGTTTGGGACGATTAGATATATTAACTGTTGTTTGATTATTTGATGGTTGATTAACTGGAGAATCTTGAATTTTTTGATTTTTACCAGTTGAGTTATTATTTGTTGTTCCCAAAGATAAAGGAGGTGGTGGTGGAAGAGGTTGAGAGCCTAGTCTTTGTGTCATTTGATTATTAATATTTTCTTAGTTTGAATATTTTTCTAGAGCTAGTATTCCCAAAAACCTCACCAAGGCTAACATAATTACTACTCCCTCCCCAATCTTTAATGTTTATAGAGATAAAACTTGAGTTCTAATATTTTGATTAATTTTTAGGGCGATCAGTAGTTTATAACAACTACATAATACAAAATTTTAAGAATTTATACCTATTGAAAATTAATACGATAAAAACCAAAAATATTTTATTAAGAACTGTAAATAATAACGATTGTAAAGTAAGTTGTAAACTATTGTTTTGTTGTCATTTAGTCAAAAAAAAGCTTTAAAAAGCTTGGGGATCGATAAATATTGAAGCTCAATTGAAATTAAATAAATATCGAAAATGTAAAATTATATTTAAAAAGTTTATTAGTTCAGCAAGTTTTTCTTATACTGGTTTTTAAGTAAAGCTGCTGAACCCATTTTTCGGTTCAAGCTTTTTTACTTTAATTTGTTGTTGTTGTCGCTCATCTTGGAAATAAAATGGAACTAGTACAAAAGAATAATTATTTTACTTTTATCAAAAGCTTTTTACTTTGGAGTTTTACCTTAACAGTTTGCTTGTTGGTAGTTGGATTTCCTGTTGGTGCATTAGTTGTTACAGTAGGCATTTTGGCGACTATTATTTTGCAAAGCGTATTGCCTGCTAGTGCAGTATTACTAGTAACAGGGAGTATTTTTAGCATCAATCTGGCGATTGTACTTGTAGGAGCAGCCATTCTTTCTTTTAAAGGCATTCATCCCGAACAAGTAAGTTGGTTAAATTGGCTACACGGAAAATCAAAATTAGCCAATGTTCCAATTTATGCTTCCTGTCCTCTCACTTGTGAATTAAGTGTCGATCTTTAAAAACTAATATAATTGATTGATTAGAAGCAAAATTTGATTAAAACTTCCTCTTCAAGTTCATAAGTTTGCCGCAGGGCAAACTTTTTGCTTTTTTGAATGCTTTGATAGAATTTACTCGCTAACTCAGTGCAAACTGAGTTTTTTTGATGGTTTATTGGGAAAATAAATCAGAATAAGTTAAAAAAGATAGATTGTGATTTTCAACTTGTTTGTGAATAGGGTTTAATTTATTAATTCATATGATTTCATCACCTATCTCTATTTGTGTTACTCTAGGGACCCGTCCCGAAGCCATTAAACTCGTTCCCGTCATTCAACAACTTCGTTATTTAGAGAACATCAAAACCCATATAATTTTGACAGGACAACATCGAGAGATGGTTGATCGCGTTATGGATTTATTTGCTTTAAAAGCTGACCGCGATTTGGCAATCATGAAACCCAAACAAACCCTAACTGATATTACTTGTAATAGTTTACAGGGCTTAGAAACCATATTTGCCCAGATTAATCCCCAATTAGTTTTTGTTCAAGGAGATACCACTACTGCTTTCTCTGCTGCTTTAGCTGCTTTTTATCATCAAATTCCTGTAGCTCATGTTGAGGCAGGTTTGCGTACAAACAATCTTTTTAACCCTTACCCTGAAGAAGCTAATCGCCGCTTAATTTCTCAAATAGCTCAGTTTCATTTTGCGCCGACCGAACTAGCTATAAAAAATTTGCATAATTCTGGAGTAACTGGTGAAATTCATCATACAGGTAACACAGTCATCGATACTCTTTTAAAAGTTGCCCAACGCCAACCAAAATGTGAAATTCCTAATCTTGACTGGCATAAATACCGAATACTATTAACTACAGTGCATCGACGGGAAAACTGGGGAAAACCTCTACAAGACATTATTCAAGGATTGACAGCTATTATTGATCGCTTTCCCGACACGGCAATCTTGTTGCCATTGCACCGCAATCCTACCGTAAGAGAACCCATTCAAGCCAGTTTAGGTAAGCTTCCCCGTGTTTTTTTAACCGAACCCTTAGATTACGAACAACTAGTCGGCGCGATTTCCCGATGTTATTTATTATTAACCGACTCTGGTGGATTACAAGAAGAAGCACCCAGTCTGGGAAAACCAGTGTTAGTTTTGCGGGAAACTACAGAAAGACCAGAAGCAGTGGACGCAGGGACGGCAAAATTAATTGGTACGAATCCCCAAGATATTTTTAACTCAACTAGTAAATTATTAGAAGATCAAAATGCTTATCAGAAAATGGCAACAGCAATCAATCCTTTTGGAGATGGTAAAGCTTCAGAAAGAATTGTTCGTGTTGTCAGTAATTATCTTTTGAATAAGCAGCAATAAATCAAAAGCAGAATTTTTGTTACTTACTAAATAATTTTTCTAATCTTCGATCCCATTGTTTCTGATTGGTATAGGCATCTTGCACAAAAGGAGAAGCGGCAATTATCTTTAACAAAAGCTCATTAATCCAAGATAGGGGAAATCGCATCGGTCTGACAATATCTAAAAATAAGACTACTCTAATATCATCAGTTTTATTCCAAGCTTCATGAGGGTACGAATCATCAAAAATTGTGGCTTTTCCTTCTTCCCAGTGGCGAATTTCATTGGCAACTCGAATGCAACATTGTTCTTTGGGTTCGGGAATTTTTAATCCTAAAAGACAGCGAATTACTCCTTTATATGGCCCTCGATGTTCTGGAATATGTTTTCCTGGTAATAAAATTGAGAAAAAAGCCGTTTTCATTCCAGGAATTTTTTCAATGATGCGGGTAGTTTGTGGGCATCGTTGGCAATTTTCGGTCATTTTAATGCCATAACCATAGAGGAAAAAAGTTTTCCATAAAGAATCTTGACTGAGGTTATAAGCTTGATCAGGAGAAATATCCTGAAAGTTAGGTAATTGTTCAGTATATTTAAGAATTTCATTTAATTCTTCTCGAATAAGCTGCCAATTATTTTCTAGTTCTTCTGTCCACTCGAATTCTTGAGAGTCTAAAAAAGGGGTGTTGGCAATTGTGGAGTATTGAGGAATTAATGTTTCGTATTGATGAAGTAGCCTAGCTCCGATACTATATAAAAGCCAGTGTCTTATTTTAGCTTGAAAATTTAAGCGCGATCGCTTTGGAGAAGACTCAATTTGATTTTGTTCTGATTGATTCGGCATAATTACTTACCCCTTCAGTGAGCGTAGCCAATATTGTATCCCGATTGAGATTTTAATCGATTTTCTTACTCTGAACAATTTACTAATTAAATTAGCCAGATAAAAAAATAGCCACTTGAACAATATATTTATTTTAATAATCATTAAAAAATCAGCCTGATTATAGACTGATTTTCTATGGGTTACTTATTTAAAAATTAAATATTTTTTTTAAATAAAATAGTAATTTAAATTAAGTCTTGCTTTGCGTATTTTAGCCGATAGTCTCTCTACTGTAATTAGTTTTTGCTCTATTTGTTCTGCTAATTGAGAATTTTGATTGTATTTTTGCTGATGACTTTGCAGTTTATTCAAAGTAGCTTGAACAGTATTGAGTTCTTTTTCTATTTTAATTAATAAAATTATTAATCTTGCCACTTTAACGGTTTTTTCTTCTGCGACAGTTTCTTGTTGAATAGATGTTATGTAGTTATTAATATCTTCCATGAATTTATCGATTAACTTAATTTATTAACAGAACATTTGAGGGTTCGTGGTTTAAATTTCTTAACTTCAGTATATCGGTGAATATGGAAGCATGGTATAAAGTTTATGTAATTGTTGCGGTTTTTATGTAAATAATATGTAAATTTGTCCCGTAAATCCTCGGATACCGTTTTTTAAGGATTTTTGCTAGGGCCAAATTTAAAGCATTTATACTCAAATTTTATTTAATTTATTTCAGTCTCAATATAAAATATTTAACTTTTAGGATCAGAATAAAATGATACAATAATAAACTCTCAACAAAACGATTAATATTTAATTAAAGCAGTCAAAATTTAATTTTAATATGGGCGATCGACAAACTGGCATCAAAATTATTAGCGATAATCGTCAGGCTCGCTATCTCTATGAAATATTAGAAACTTATGAAGCTGGAATTGTCTTGGTAGGAACAGAAGTAAAATCTATTAGAGCCGGAAAAGTTAATTTAAAAGACGGTTATGCCATAATTCGCCAGGGAGAAGCTTGGTTATCTAATGTTCACATTTCTCCTTATCAATCGGTAGGAGATTATTTTAATCACGAACCCCGTCGCGATCGCAAATTATTATTACATCGTAAAGAAATTAATCGCTTGTTGGGACAAGTCGAACAACAAGGACTTACATTAGTACCTTTAAAAATGTATTTCAAAGGCGGTAAAGTCAAAATTAGCCTTGGTTTGGCTAGAGGTAAGAAGATTTACGATAAACGAGAAACTATCAAACGTCGCCAAGACCAAAGAGAGATAGCAAGAGCGATGAAGCAATACTAAATAAGTAACAACCGTTTGATACTTAGATTTTTAGATTTTTACTCTTGTTTAACACTCTAAAATTTTTGCAGTTGAATCAATCGTGACTATTAGGTGTAGGAAAAGTATTTTCCAGGTTGACAATGTTGTCATAGTAACTGGCTAAAATAGCCATAATAAACCACCAGGTAATGCTAATTTGTGGGCGATACCAAACAGTGTCTACAAAACCATGCGCTGATAAACCAGCGATCGCCGCAACCGCAGCCACTAACCATAACCCCTGTTGATTTCCAGCATTTCGCAGTCTGGTCATTTGACGAATTCCATGATTGATGGTGATTACAATCAACCAAATCAAACAGCCAAATCCGATGTATCCCATTTCTACTATGTGTTCTAGATAGATCGAATAAGCACTTAAAGCAGGATAGCGAGGATTCATATAGCGGGGATAAACTTGATTAAAAGCATCATGACCAGGGCCAATACCAGTTAAAGGATAGTCGCGGATCATTTTAAATACAGCCTCCCAAACGTTAATCCGAAAATTATTGCTGCTATCTTCCCTACCTACAAAAATACTTGCCAATCGCAAGCGCAAAGGCTCAACAGATAAAAACGCCACAACTAATAATGCTGTTAGACTACCAAATACTAAAGGTAACAGCCAGATACGCCAAAAACGGGGTAAATATTTACGCCACCAAAAATACAATAACAATAAAAGCACGATTACTAATACTGCCATTGCTAACCATGCTCCACGACTACCAGTAAAATACAAGCAAGCAGAATTAACAACCGCCATAATTGTCGCCAGAGTTTTTTGAATCCAGCCACGCCAAATAAAAATTGCTGCTACACTCAAAGCGATCGCGGGTAATAAATATCCTCCTAATAAATTAGGATTACCCAAATAACTATAAACTCTAGTATCTTTCGCTAAAGCCGAATTGGGATCGTTCCAAGTTGCCAATTGTTCTACCCCAAAAAATTGTTGGCGAATACCATAACAACTGACCAGGAGAACTATTAATAAATAGCTGCTAATTATCCAATTACTTAAACGAGGCGAGCGCAATATTTTAGCTGCTAAAGCAAAAAAAATTAAATATAAAGTCAGCGTTACCCAACCTGAAAATGCTGCTGCTTTTACTGGAGAAAAAGCTGTTGCGATCGTTGCTACGCACCAGTAAACCAAGACAATCGAATGAATGGGGGTAATTTCCCAAGCTGGTTCTTCTGAAACAGTAGTGATCAGCCAATAAGCAGCTACAGCAATTAATAAAACTCCAATCAGACCCGTAGAAACAAACGGCGCAAGCATCAAAACCGTACTCAACAAACAAGCTCCTATTACTTCTGACCACTGAAGTAACCAACTTCCCTGTCGCCATGTAGTCAACCAACCAAGGGAGCGATAAATATAACTAACGCTGCGCCATTGATAGAGGCGAGGGTTTAATAGCATTATTGTCATCCAAGCCGATTTCATAGATAGAGTTTAGCAACAGTGCAATGTAATTTTACTATTTACTATCACATATCTTATTCTTCTTCTAGTTGAACTGCTGGTAACTGCAAAATGTAACGATAACCGGATTCAGATGAACCTTGAACGATTACTTGACCTTGATGAATTTCGGTAAGATGACAGCAGAATAATAATCCTAAAATATCGCGAGGAATTTTGTCTGTTGATTGCTTATCTAAAACTTCTCCTCCGTTAATCACTGCCATTAAAGCCGATGAAGTTAGAAGCTTGTTGCCCACTAAAAGATTGTTAGCAGCTGAATGCAAACCATTTTCCGTATTAGCCTCATTTAAAGCTAAAGCATTAGTTACTGATTGAGAATAAAATTCTGTTTGCGGCAAGCCCAAACCTTCAATCAACCAAGGATGAGAAATCCAAACTGCAATATTTAAAGCTTCATGACGACGGGAAACATGAACTCGTATTTCACCACCAGCTTCTGACATTTCTAAAACACTGACAATTAAGTAATATAAAGCTTGCCTGACTTTTTCTTTATCCAAAGACCAAATATGATTACCAGGTTCTATAGATAAGCGTAACGACTGCTGATGTTGTTTGGCAGTATCGGTTAGACTATTGATCACTTGTTGTGCCAGCATTTCAATATCTACTGATATTAAATTAATTTTAGAGTCTTGCTCGTTAAGAACTCCCAAGCTGACAATTTCATCAACCAAAGAAATTAAATTTTGACCGCTATTATGGATGATTTCTAGATATTCTCTTTGCTTGGTGGTTAAAGGTCCATAAACTTCCCGACGTAGCACGCTAGCCATACCAATTACAGAGGTTAGAGGAGTTCTTAGCTCCTGCGTCAGCTGTGATAACAGTTTGATTTTAATAGGGCTAGTAGCACTCAGAGAATTTTTAGTAGCGGCTAAATTTTCGCTTGCCAATCCTAAATTCAGGCGATCGCCCGTTGGTTCGGACTGTTGAGTTAATAATTCTGTATTCAGCAACTGTTGAGTTTTTATAATGTAATTTCTTTCAAATTCTCTCAAGCACCAGCGAGCAGTCAGAGCCAGAAAATCAACATCTTTATGGCTAAATTCTCTAGGTTCTACATCCATAACTTCTAGAGTTCCAATACATACACCTTCAGAGCTAATCAACGGAACTCCTACATAAGCCCTAATACCATAGTGTTGTGCTAAAGCACTGTTAGCAAAAACTGGCTCGCTTAAAATATTATCGACAACTAAAGGTTGTTGACTATCAATAACATAAAGACCGAAAGATTCTTCAAGAGATAATTTTCTGTAAGAAGCTAGCTGATTCATCAAACCAATAGTCGATAGACCAACTGCTGATTTAAACCATATTTCTTTTTCTACCGCCAAGCCTAAAACACAAATAGGAGCCTCTAAAAAAGCCGAAGCTGTTTGAGTTGCTTCATCAAATACGGGAACTGCCTCTGATGCCAACAAACCTAGTTGCCTGAGAACTGTTAATCTTTGTTGTTCCCTAGCTGTAGGAGTCAGACCATCCAAACGGCAAAAAAGTTTATTTTTGGATTTGGTCATATTATTGACTCTTAAACCTAAATCTACTGCTTGCACTTGTATCACTAAATTTAAATTGAAATTGTTGTATGTAGCTGGTAAAACGCACTGGCTTGCTAATTCGCTCTGAAAAAGTATTTTGCTGACAAGATAAAAAAATATAGAGGCGTTTTATGAACCAGTTATCCTTAAAGTTCCCGAAAAACTCTTCAAACGAACATTTTAAGCCGAGATTATTGCACTAAAATCTTTAAAAAGCCAAATTTTCCTCTAATCTAGACTCTAAAAACCCTATGGGTCAAGCTAAAGACTAAAAATCTTAGTTTTGAGGAGATCGGTTAATTTTAGTTGGTTTTTTCCAAATAAACCAAGTTTCTGCCAGCTAAATCGATGTTTGAGACCAAACTGGATGAGCGAAGATTGCAGCAATTACTCTAACACCTCTTAATTGATTAGATAGAGGCAAATGACCTGGAGGAGCATCTAAATTCCAAGTAAATTCTTTGGGGTAACGAGTCCAATTATTGTCAGATTTCCAACCAATCTTACTCCACAATTGAGCAAAGTCCTTACCTACCGATAGCCAAATTTTTCTTTGCACAGAAAAACCAAATTTACCTTCAGAATGAATCAACCACAATCGATCTAGAGTATATAAGTCTGTGTTGGGAAAATTTTCCACTTCCGTAAAATATAGCCACTTACGCTTAACTGCGGCTTCTCCAGCTAGTGCGCACAATTTTTGTATGGTCAAAATATCGGCAGCCTGAAAGTCTTGTTGTGCCAATAATTCTTGTAGGGGTTGATAATCAATACCGCGTTCGGATTTGAGAGGAACTATACCATTGGGAAAGTTCGCAGCTAAAAATTTTTGGGTTTGAGGAGTATTAGCTGAATACAGAGCTTGATAAGCTTTGCCCATTGCTATGTTAGCAGGTTGGCTGCCACGATCGCTCATCCATTCCATTAAAGACGTTAAACCGGTTTCTCCACTAGAGACTAGCTGGGGAATAATTTGAAGTTGATTTTTTTCGGATGCCGATCGCAGTAGCTCTTTCAAATTACCAATATCTCCCATACAACTTTATTTGGGGCGGATGCGTCTGAGTGTTTGTACTTAGATTTTACTCAAAAACGATCCTATCATGATTTGTTCAATTCTACTTTTTCGTAGCCTTGTTGGTAAGCAAAACGAACTAACTGGGTGCGATTGTTCAAATTTAGCTTATTTAAAATATTACTTAAGTGGGTTTGAACGGTACGAGGACTAATAAACAGGCGTTCGCTAATTTGCTTGTTGGTAAAACCCTGTATAGTTTCCCAGAAAACTCGTTCTTCGGCAGGAGTTAGGGGTAAAGGAGCGGGTGTAACTAAAGAGACTTCAGATTTGACGGTAGATGTTAGAGAAACATGGCGATCGCGATTGACCGAAAAATCAATCTTCCCCGAATCGACAATTTTTTCGATCAAATGTACTATCTCCGCATGAACTCGTCGCGATCGCTCGATCAAGGCTTCAATTTTGGCTAACAGTTCTTTCATTTCAAAGGGTTTAGTTAGATAATCATCAGCACCAATGGAGTGTCCTTGAATGCGATCGTCGAGATCACTTTTGGCAGACAGAAAAATAAACGGTACTAATTTTCCCGAAGGTTGCGATCGCAGTTGGCGACAAAATTCAAACCCATCCATAGCTGGCATAGATACATCAGATACGATAATATCTGGAACATCTTGCTGAAAAGCTCTAAGAGCCTCTGCTCCCGAATTGACTACTGTAACTTGATATTGTTGTTGCTCTAAAGAACGCTTCAAAACACTTCTCAAAATGCGGTCGTCATCTACGACCAAAATTCTTTTCATATTGTTTACTTAATCTCAAAAACTTAACTGTGATGAACTACCCCACCTCATAGGAGGATGGGGTTTCTAGCTTCGCTGGGTGCTGCCTTACCTTGGTCTTTCGTCCTCGGTCTGGTCTTACGCTCCCTCCGCTAGCAGAGACGGCTGCACCATCCGCCTTTAGAATTCTGATTCCCTCTGCCCTAATATTTTGGGACGCTGCTTCATCCCTATCATGATGGGCATTACACCCTTTGTTGATGCACGTCCATTCTCTGATAGACAAATCCATTTTCGGTTGTTGAGTTAGGCAGTCAGGGCAAATGTGAGAACTAGGGAAAAATCTATCAATCTCTACGAGTTTTTTATCTTCTCTTTCGAGCTTGTAACTCAGAAAATTGACGAACATCCCCCAACCACAATCAGA
>JBHJNX010000230.1:0-38553 GCA_050330335.1 Pleurocapsa sp.
ATACCCGCCAATAGTAAAAATTTCCAAGGTATCTTAAAAATTCCTACGGTATTGTTAGATGATAGTAAGACTATTTCCCTCACCCTGACCGATTATCCCGAACAGGACTTGGAACTAAAGCTACAAAAGATTCCCATAGCGAGATAAATTATACCTTTTATATTGTTTCAGGCGATCGCCATTCGATGACTGGTCAAGACTTTCTTTTAACTTTTCTGGGCGTTTTTTCGTTAATTGCAATTAATGCTTTTTTCGTTACCGCAGAATTTTCAATTGTTTCAGTTCGGCGATCGCGCATTGGTCAATTAGTCAAAAACGGCGATCTTCAGGCTCAAACCGTTCAATCTTTGCAAAGAAGCATTGAAAGGCTGTTATCCACTACTCAGATGGGAATTACTCTTTCTAGTCTGGCATTGGGTTGGGTGGGAGAGAAAACAATGGCTGTGATGATCATTGCAGCCATTGAGAAATTACCCCTACCAGAAACATTGTATTCAGTGATCGCTCATTCTTTAGCTGTACCGATTTCTTTTGTTTTATTAGTTTACCTACAAATTGTCTTGGGAGAATTGTGTCCTAAGTCCGTCGCATTATTGTATCCTGAACAGCTAGCTAAATTTTTTGGACCTCCTAGTGTAGTCATTGCCCGTATTTTTCGCCCCTTTATCAGCATTTTAAACTCGTCAACCCGTCTGCTGTTAAAGTGCGTCAGAATCGAATATAAAGGACAGGGACTGTATCAGCAAGTTACTTCTGAAGAATTGCAGTTAATCATTGCGACTGAAATTGAATCGACAGGTTTAGAAGCTGAAGAAAGACAACTGCTGAAAAATATCTTTGATTTTCGGAAAGACAAGGCGATCGACGTGATGATTACTCGCACCAATATTGAGTTTTTAAGCCTTGACAGTACATTTAGTGAATTATTACAAAAAGTCGCCACTAAAGGTTATTCTTGCTACCCTGTGATTGGCGATTCTCTAGACGATATTCGCGGCATTATTAATTATAAAAATTTAGCTTCAGCTTTATGTAAGGGTCAGTTAATTAATGATTCAACAGTTGAATCTTGGATTGAACCAGTTAGCTTTATTTCTGAATCTACTTCACTAAATGAATTATTACCCTTAATGCAGCGATCGCATCAAAAAATGCTTATTGTTTTAGATGAATTTGGAGGAACATCAGGATTAATTACCCTCCACGATCTGATTGCAGAAATTGTTGGGGATGGTGGAGAAGTTTCCGAACTGGGATTGGATACCATACAAAATTTAGGGTCTGGTATTTTTTTAGCCCCCGCACAAATGAATCTCGAAGAAGTGAACGAGCAATTAGAACTACATTTACCGCTAGGAGAACATTACAATACTTTGGGAGGTTTTTTATTAGATAAATGGCAAAAAATTCCTAGCCAAGGAGAACAATTAGAATATGAAAATTTAACTTTTACCGTCACAATGGTCAATGAAAATAGATTAGAACAAATTAAAATTCACCGCCATAGCTGATAATTTTCAATTAATTTATCCAGAAAACTAACTATAGCCAACCATTTACATTATTATTAGTTGTAACAAAATAGCATTACCTAAAACCAACCTTCCCAACATCACAACTGCAAAATTCTTCAGAATTATTTATAATTCTTACCTTAAAAGCCTAGATAAATAAATGTTTAAATCTACAACCACTACTCCTTTAAGTTGGCAAGAATTAGCTGCCCTAACAGATTTTCAATTAGATACCGTTAATGGAGTGACTAACTCTCAAGCCCGATTGCGTTTGTTCGGTCGCGAAGAATCAGAAGTGCGAGTTATACTCTACCGTGACAATCATGCTTGGTGTCCCTATTGTCAGAAAGTTTGGCTGTGGCTAGAGGAAAAACAAATTCCCTATTGCATCGAAAAAGTGACCATGTTCTGTTACGGCACTAAAGAAAGCTGGTACAAGCGTAAAGTGCCATCGGGTATGCTACCAGCGATCGAACTAGATGGTCGCTTAATTACCGAAAGTGATGATATTTTAATTACTTTAGAAGGGGTATTTGGCAAGTTGGGTTGGGGAATGGAAGACCCTAGAGTAATTCCTTTACGTCGTCTGGAACGGCTGCTATTTAGAGCTTGGTGTAATTGGCTGTGTTCTCCTTCTCGTACTACTCGTCAAGAACAAAGCAAACGAGAGCAATTTACAGAAGTAGTAGCAATGGTGGAAGAGGCTTTAGCCAGTACTCCAGGAGCTTACTTTCTCGAAGACTTTAGTACGGTGGATGTTATCTTTACTCCCTATGTAGAACGCATGAATGCCAGCTTATATTACTACAAGGGTTATTCTCTACGGGAGGAAAATCCCAGATTATCGGCTTGGTTTGATGCCATGGAAAGCCGTCCGACTTATCGCGGCACTCAAAGTGATTTTCATACTCATGCCCATGATTTACCACCTCAAATGGGTGGTTGTTGGGCAAATGGCGAACCCCAGATGTTAATCAATAAACAACGAGTAGATAATGGCCCTTGGCTGGGACTACCAGATGTAACCTATCCAGAACCCGAAACTTCTCGCGCTGAAGCTCTCCATCGAGTTATTAAGCACCGCGCCAACATTATTCGCGTTAACCCTTTAAAGGGTGAATTATTTGATGAAGCACTACGCTGTGCTTTAACTTACATGATGACTGGAGAACTCTGTAGCCCTCCTCCTGGTTCGGATGCTGCTTTGCGCTATTTACGCGATCGCATTAATGTACCGCGAGATATGTCGATTTATGCGGCCAAAAGATTGAAACAAGCCTTAGAAAAAACCGCCGCTCTAGTTGGCGATCGCCAAGGTCTTCCTCTTCCTATTCGTCATCGACGCGACCAAGATCCTGCTAACTTTGTTACTTCAGTTTAAAGTTATTAGCTATTAGCCACAAGCTAATAGCTATAATTTGTTAAAAAAGTCAAAAAGTTTTAAAGAGTTAAAGATTGAGGTTCGTTTTCAATTAACTGCGCCAAATCTTTTAAGAAAGCAGCAGCTTGTGCGCCATAGATAATGCGATGATCGCAAGTAATATTAACTTTCATCTGACGCTGTATAGCAAATGTACCGTTTTCATGGGCTACAACTTGGGGTAATGCACCACCTACAGCTAAAATCGAACCCTGTCCTGGAGGTAAGATTGCATCAAAATTATCTACACCGAACATACCTAAATTAGAGAGGGTAAAAGTACCGGTGTTGTATTCTTCGGGTTGTAGTTGTTTGGCTCTAGAGCGGTTGACTAAATCTTTCCAAGTGCGGGATAGAGAATAAATATCTATTTGGTCTGCTTGACGGAGTACTGGAGTAATCAATCCACCATCAGGCATGGCTACTGCTACAGCTACATTAATTTCTGAATTATATTTAATGGCATTTTCAGTGTAACCGGCATTAACTACAGGATGTTTTTGTAGAGTAACAGCGATCGCTTTGGCTAATAAAGCCGTCATGGTCACACCTTTGGATTTAATTTGTTGATACAGTTTATCTAATCCATCAGTGGTAATAGTGTATGTCACATGGAAAGTCGGTATTTGCAGACTCGCCATCATATTTTGTACCACTGCTTTTTGCAAAGTATTTAGAGGTACGGTATCCCCAGGAGTAACGCTAACAGGGGCTTTGGCAGTAGAAGCAGGGGCGACAGCAGGAGTCGGCGAAGTAATAACTGGTGTAGCTTGTGTAGGAGTAGTAGTTTTACCCGCAGCTTGTTCGATATCTTGAGCCACGATACGTCCATAAGGGCCACTTCCGGACACACTTTTGAGATCGACACCAAATTGTTTAGCAAGTTTTTTGGCTCTAGGAGAAGCGACAATCCTACCACTGCTACCATTGTTACTAACTGGAGTTGCTGTAGCTGCTTGAGCAACTGGGGCTGCTTCAACTTTACTAGGAGGTGTAGCCGGTGCTGCACTATTGCCACCTTGATGAGATGCCGCTTGTTTTTTAGCCTCTTCTATTTCGGCGATACTTTCAGCAATTAAAGCGATGGGCGCGCCCACTGCGGCTTCCTGTCCTGCTTCAACTAAAATAACTGCTAAGTAACCTTCATTAAAAGATTCTACATCCATGTCCGCTTTGTCGGACTCTACCACTACTACCGTTTCGTTTTTGGCAATTTTGTCTCCTGGAGATTTTACCCATTCCACAATCTTACCTTCGGTCATGGTGGAACTTAGGGCGGGCATAAATATATCGTGAATCATGACTGCTTTGTGTAGTTAGCGTTAATATTTTAATTTCTAGGTCTTAAGTCCCAATTTTAAATAGGCTGACTTATTGACATACAATCTCCGATAATAGCATTGAACATTTATCATTTACCATTCAACATTTAACCGGCCCGTTTTTCGCCTTTATTGATCGCCCCTCAATTTTCGAGGTTTAATTGTGCTAGTTGTGGAGTTTTGCCTTTTAAACCCGTCATGAGTTTTAAAGCAAAAATTTTTATTGGTGAAATCTGGTTCATCATCCGTAACCCCAAACGGCGAATGGTAACTACTGGCAACCAATTGTTAGAAAACATTCGGTCTAGAAAATCAGTAAAACCTAAAATCGCTAGGTTTTCAGGCTTGCGCCAGCGTTCATAACGTTTTAGTACCTTAATACTACCAAGATCTTCTCCTCGCTCTACAGCTAGTGAGAGGATTTCTGCCAAACTTGCTGCATCCCTAATACCGAGATTTAAACCCTGTCCTCCTACAGGATGGCAACAATGAGCAGCATCTCCTACTAAAGCCAATCGAGGACGAATGTAGCGATCGCACTGCATTAATTGTACGGGAAATAAAACGCGATCGCTGACTAATTTTATATCTCCCAATACTCCCCCCAAATAGTGTTGTAATTTAGCTAAAAATTCCGATTCATCTAATTGTTGTAATGCTTTAGCTCCTGCATGGGGGTGAGTCCAGACAATCTGACAGCGATTTCCCAGTAGGGGCAATACTCCCATCGGCCCTGTAAACCAAAACCTTTCAAAAGCAGTATGATTTTCTGGGGCGGTATGTTCGATGGTAAACGCAACACAAGATTGCCAATATTTCCAACCGCGAGTTTTAATTCCTGCTAAAGAGCGAATCCGCGATCGCGCTCCATCTGCACCGATGACTAATTTAGTATTAATTAACTGAGTTTTGCCATCTACGCTGACTTCTACCGTCGAAAAATTAGTGTTTTTTATGACATTAGTAACTTCAGCAGGACATAACCAACTAACGTTAGCACATTGAGCCAGATAGTCTTGTAAGGCAGTTAAAACTACGTTGTGTGGCGCGACGTATCCTAAATGCTCTGTATTTAAATCATTAGTTTCAAAGGAAACTTTTTGCTGATAATCGGCATCAGATAAACTAATTTGGCTAAATTTACCTACTTGAGGCAATATTTTATCCCATACACCAATATTTTGATAAATGCGGCTAGAAAGCAAGGAAAAAGCATAAGCCTGTTTTCTAGCGGCTGCTACAGCTAAAGGTTGAGCTTCAATAATAGTTATGTTCAACCCCGAATTTCTTAAAGCCGCAGCCAAAGTTGCTCCGACAATGCCACCACCTACAATTACCAAATCGCGATCGCTCGTGTGAGACCTTGGTTTAAAATCGTCTTTTAACGTCATTTTTAAAGAAAACTTAAGAAATAGACCTATATATTCGTAGTTTCCTTTATTGTGACAGAAATTGGGATCAGAGGGTAGGAAGTATGGATGATAAAGTGAGAGTTAAAAAATTATTGGTTCTTCCTTACTCCCTACTCAGGCTAATTCTCTGACATCGGCTACTTTCCCTGCAACTGCGGCAGCTACTACCATTGCCGGACTCATTAACAAAGTTCTACCAGTAGCAGAACCCTGACGACCTTTAAAGTTACGGTTAGAAGAAGAAGCACTAATTTGATCCCCTTGAAGTTTATCGGGATTCATTGCCAAACACATCGAACAGCCAGGTTCGCGCCATTCAAAGCCAGCCTGTTGAAAAATTTTATCTAATCCTTCAGCTTCTGCTTCTTGTTTGACCCGTTGAGAACCGGGAACGACAAAAGCTTTCACTCCCGATGCTACCTGCTTCCCTCGGGCAATTTTGGCTGCTTCTCGCAAGTCGCTGATTCTACCATTGGTACAGCTACCAATGAAACAAACATCAATTTTCGTACCCTTAATGGGATGTCCCGGCTTTAGTTGCATATAGGTATAGGCTTCTTTGGCGATCGCGCGATCGCCTGGGGGTAAATGTTCAGCAATGGGGATAGTTTCGCTAATTCCCAAACCCTGTCCGGGAGTGATTCCCCAGGTTACTGTAGGTTCGATTTCTGCTGCATCGAAAGTTATTACATCATCGTACACTGCATCGCGATCGCTGCGAATACTCTGCCACCATTGCACTGCTTTGTCCCATGCTTCCCCTTTAGGGGCAAAATCTCTACCTTTAAGATAAGCAAATGTGGTTTCATCGGGATTGATATAACCGCAGCGCGCACCACCTTCGATAGACATATTGCACACAGTCATTCTTTCTTCCATATTCATGGCTTCAAAGGTAGTTCCTGCATATTCGTAGGCATAACCCACACCACCTTTAACTCCAAGTTTGCGGATGATGTGCAAAATCACATCTTTGGCATAGACACCAGGAGGCAAATCACCATTTACTTGGATCTTGCGGACTTTGAGTTTGGATAAAGCTAGAGTTTGAGAAGCCAAAACATCCCTTACCTGAGAAGTACCAATCCCAAAAGCGATCGCGCCAAATGCCCCGTGAGTAGAAGTATGGGAGTCACCACAGGCTACAGTCATTCCGGGTTGTGTCAAACCCTGTTCTGGGGCAATGACATGAACTATACCTTGATTGCCCGATTCCATATTGTAAAATCTGATGCCATAATCTTTGGCATTTTGTTCCAATGCCTGAATCATCTCTTCTGCTAAGACATCCATAAAAGGACGCGCCCGATTATCTGTAGGAACTATGTGGTCTACTGTAGCGACAGTGCGTTCAGGAAATAATACTTGGAGATTTCTTTCTCGCAGCATAGCAAAAGCTTGGGGACTAGTTACTTCATGAATCAGATGCAAACCAATAAATAGTTGAGTTTGACAGGGGACACAAGCCTCCGCGTCAAACGCCGAGGTCGCGCCCTCACCCTGGGTTAATGTTCCGACAGTATGTAAATCCCAAACTTTATCGAATAACGTTCCCTTACTCATAGGATTAGCAGATAGAAATAACTAACAAAATAGCAATAAGTCTATTATTTTACATTTTTATTGTTGATGGTTGATGGTTAATTGCTTATCAGTCATTGTTTGAGGGCGATCGCACTTTTTGAAAAATTAAGAAATATAAAGCTTATTGAGACTTTAGTATTATTTGTGTAATATCAAATTTTGAAGTCGAAAACAACAGTGTTTTTCCGATATAAGTAATCGGCGCAACTCCCTAACAACAAATAGTCGCCGATTTACTAATGATGGAAGAGAGAGATATGATTCATGTCCGATTTGACGGTCGTTCTTACGATTTTCAAGAAGAAGAACTCAAACAGGACTTCAGGAATGAACGATGATCCCATTAAAGAGAGGTTAGCACAACATTTTGATGTGGGTATACCCAGCTTTTACAATAGTTATTAGTTTTTTGCCAGAGAGACTCCGCCGTAAAACGACGGAGCTTCCTCTGACTTCGTCAGAGAGACTCCGCCCTCGAAGGGCGGGGCTTGCGTCGTCCGTCATTTGTCATTCGTCATTGGTACTCAAATCGCAAGGATTAAAGACTTATGCAAGTGTTCTAAATTTTTATAACTCATTCGATTAACTTTTGATTGGCGGCTTCGAGTTTAAAGTTAGTAGCTCGAAACATTGAAACCGAAAGAATTACAATACTCACTCCAATCAAATTCCAAAACATCGATGTGGGGGAATTTTTATGCATAGTCTTAAGCAATCCAACGAGCGATCGCTTGCGCTGACTTCGAGGTTTGCGGGATTTTCCCCCATAGATGTGGGAGATTTTTATGATGTTCCAAAGTGGCGTTAGTGTACAGCTTACCGTCAGATATCGCGCTTTAGGTGGTGGATTTAATCTGTTCAGGGACTTACGGCATTATTGTTGCCCACGCCTTATAATATGCGTATAATATATGTATGACCTTCGAATATGATCCTCTCAAAGCACAAACAAATTGGCGAAAGCATGGTATTTCATTCGCTGAAGCTGAATTTGTGTTTTTTGATCCTCTTGCTATTCACGATGTCGATCCCGATTCGATCGATGAAGAACGCTTCATCGCGGTGGGAAGAGGAAACTCGGGACTGCTCTTGGTCGTTGTTTACACAATACGTGGTGATGCAGTTCGTTTGATTTCTGCGCGTCGCGCAACTCGACAGGAGGCAAAAGCTTATGAGGAATGAATATGATTTTTCAAAAGGAAAACGCGGTGCTGTTATTCCATCTACTGGTAAAACACGCATTACAATTTACCTCGACGATGATATTTTAGACAGCTTCCGACAACAAGCAGAAGCTAGGGGTCTTGGTTATCAAACATTGATTAACGAAGTATTAAAAGCTAATCTCAAAGAACTAGCTGATCGACCATTGACCGAGAATGATCTGCGTCGTATTCTTCGAGAAGAGTTAATTCAGACAGGCAGTTCTTCTCAATCTCTAGGTAATGCCTAACCAGGGCTTGCAGCGGATGGAATCAACACATTGGTGATGACTCGAAGACTTTGGTCACCGCTGAAGCCCAAGACGTTACGGTAATTCCAACTTTTTCTCATAAATGTAATAAACTGCAAAATAACTTAACATATCAAAATATCTGTTTAAGGTGAGTTTGATGGGCGATCGCGGAGCGCAATAAATTTGTGCGTTGGCGAAGCCTCTGCAACAGAAGCGCAGATAGCTTACCCTAACTTGTCAGTTCGCGATCGCCTTAAAGAGTAATGGATTTAATCACATTAAGGTTTCAGCAACAGAAACAGCCCAACACCAACCATAACATAACGCAACCCGCAAGGAAATTGAAATATTTAGTTAAGCGATTTGTAAGTCCTTGAATCCAGCTACCACAGAGCTATCTGAGCATTTCTATTTTCGACAGCAAGAAACAGATCTTGCCTACAATTAGATGCTTATAAAGATCAGGCTAATGACCCAGAGTTCCAGGAAGAAATCTCTGTCTGGGATGTTGCAGTGGGCGATGGTTTAAATGCCTAACGAAAACTTAACCTACAAGCGAGGAGAGATATGGTGGGTTGATCTGAAACCTGTTATTGGTCATGAAACCAATAAGGAACGCCCTTGTCTAATTTTGCAAAATGATATCGGCAACCAAAATGGGGCAACAACAATAGTTGCTCCCTTGTTGCCTGGAACAAAGACTTATCCGTTCGTTGTGAATATTACACCAACTACGCAGAATGGACTCAATGGAGATCGGCACATCAACTTAAGTCAAATGAGGGCTGTAGATGCTCAGAGAATTAAGAATAAACAGGGTGTTTTAGAGGAAGTTTATTGGGAAGAAATCCAGAAAGCCCTACGTATTGAGCTTGGTTTCAGTTTAGTGTTTAAGTCCTCGTAGCTTGCCTAAGAAACGGCTGCACGCGGAACGGATTGCTACTCCTCGGTTATGATGCAAGCATTATCGCCGTCCGGTGAGCCGCAAGCCGTTAAAAATATTTTTATGTTTACTTTATAAACTGTTTCTAAAAACTTGCTTCCTTAATGGAGATATTAATGCGGTCTTTAGAATCACTACGAATCATGCCCTCAAGATTGCCAACTCTAAAAGAACTTAAATTAGTCTGACGCAAATAAACGCTTCTGAGTTTATCTTTAACTCCTGCTGGTGCATTCCCACCGAGCATTTGCGCCAAGGTATTTTGCATTGCTCCTAAACTAACCGATCGCTCGATAGCAATATCAGTTTGGCGAATCGTTCCCTCTCCATCCGCTTGATAGCTGAGTTGAACGCCATCGTTGAGGTTGTTGTAGACTAAAACTCTGCTGTTAGCTTGCCATCCTGGTCGTTCAGAATTTGGTTGACCCAAAGTCTCTACCAGTTGAGTTTGCGATGTCCCTGTAGTGACAATAGGTATATTAATATCCAATGGAGGCTTGACTTCGGTTTCGGGTTGAGATTTGGCTTCCGGGCTATCGGCGATCGCCTGTTCTTCGTCTTCCTTCTCTGAAGATTCAATAGTGGTTTTAGGTTTTGGTTCTTTGCTAAGTTCTATTTCTAGTTTAGTTTTTTCCTCCTCTAATTCTGGCTCGATTTCAGTTTCAGCATCTGCTATGGCATCTTCCTCATTTTCTTGAGGTATTTCTTCAATTTCAGTATCTTTTTGGAGGGGAGGAAATAATATAGGTCGGCGTTGAGTTGGTTCGACTCGTGTTTGTTGTGGTTGCTGCGATCGCCAGAAATTGGATAAAATAGCTAACCCAGCGACAAATGTACCTGCACCAACTCCCATAGAAATTAAAATAAATAACAAGGCACTAGCTAACAAACTGCGTTTTTTAGGAGCTTTCGGTTGAGCATAAGGAACATCTACGGCTACGGTATTGCCATTAGTCAAACTACTGTTTTTAGGAGCAACTCTAATCGTAGCAATAGTACCATTGCTGTTGTAGGAATTGTTTTCTAATACTGCTAGCATTTCTTTAGCAGTACTAAAGCGATCGCGGGGATGAAATTTAATCGCACGATCCAATACTTCCATCAATTCTGGGTCTACATTAGAGGTGTATTCGCGCCAGATGATTTCACCGCTACCAGGATCTGTATCTAATTCGTGGGGAAATTTACCAGTCAGTAAAAAAATTGCTGTCAGTCCCAAGCTATAAAGATCGCTAGAATACAGGGGACGACCTGCGGCTTGTTCTGAGGGCATAAACCCAGGAGTTCCGATTGAAGCTGAATACATACTACTAGAGCTTTGGTTGACCGTAGTGGCCATTGCCTCTTTGACTGCACCAAAATCAATTAGTACCGGTATACTGTCGCTTTGTCTGAGAATAATATTTTCTGGTTTAATATCTCGATGAATGATATGACGACTGTGAATTAAGTCGAGTACAGGTAAAATTTGCAATAAAATGTTTCTAACTTCATCTCGATGCAAATTACCTTCTCGTTCCCAATATTTATCTAGGGTTAGTCCTTCGATCCATTCCTGAACTAAATAAAATTTGTCATTTTCTGAAAAATAGGCATAAAGCCGGGGAATTTGAGGACTAGCTTCCCCTAACTGTTCTAGAATAGCCGCTTCTCGCTGAAACCTTTCTTTCATCCATACAGGAGTTTGGGGTCCTTTGACAATTGGTTTCAACTGCTTGAGGACACACTTTCGTCCTGAAGGCATATGGGTATCTTCTGTGAGATAAGTTTCTCCAAAACCTCCCCTACCAAGAGTTTCCAGAATGCGATAGCGATTATTTAAAAGTGCAGCTTTCATACAGTCAGGGGTTAAAAACGCCAACGTTTCCCTAATATTAAAACTTTGAAAATTTGGAAGTCGATAAGAAAATTAAAAACGAGAATCATGCCCCCGATCGCTCGGAAAATATTATCGCTTTTACTTTAAGTCTAATAAACCTTTTTCTTTGAGCTTAGGATTAAAACGAAGATCCATTGTAACTCCGCGATCACTTAACTGTCTTGTAATTTCAGCTTCGACTCGTCTAGCTATTTTTTTTAACATTTTAATCTGTCCGAGTTCATCAGTTTGTCTATACTGTGCCTTTTCTTCTTCTGTCATAGTTTTTTTGGCATCAATTGCTTCAGTCCAAGCTATTTCGGCATCACTATTGCCTATAGGAGTTACGCCGTTTTCTACGATCCAGGCATCTTTGATGGTTTCCAATATTTTGCGACTAGGACGATTAATTGTTTGTAATTTAATCCAATAACAATTTTGCGGCTGACGAACTAAATGTTGTTTGAGACTGAGGTAAATATCACGAGAGTACCCTACATATTGTAAAATTTTGTCGCGATCAAATATGGCATAAACGCCAATTTTTCCCAAAAACTCTTCTGTAATAGTGCCATCTTCATCTAAATAAGCCAGGTATTCCAAACTAGAAAGAGGAAGCGTTTCTGTTTGTGCATTCATTGCATTTATTTGATTATTTAAACCATAAAAAATCTAACTAAACCTCAGTTCAGGATAAGAGAATGAACCGATGGGATGTGAATTGTTAATTGTTAATTGATTGCTAACTACTACTTTCTGTTGAGCATAAGCCCAACTCAGGTTAACTAAATAAAAAAAGGAGTGGTTACTAAATTTTATTAATCATTAACTTTACGATAAATAGCACACAAGCGACTGGGTTTAAAGATTTTTGCTTGAAACATAAAATTTGGCGGAACATTAATAATTATATGATCTTTTGAATTGTAATATTCCTCAAACTCCACTGGCATTCCTTTGGGAGTGTGTTGGCTGTAAGGAACAGGTTGAAATAGCAATTGAGTAAATTCGATGCACGATTCTTTTAGTTGCTGACTTACCTGTGTGGTAAAGCTTTCATTGCTTAATAAACCAACCAGTATATTTTTAGACTCTGGATTTAGACTGAAGCTGGTATTAAAATTTTCTACTACTTTTAAACCCATATTTTAGTTAAGCTATTCATAAAATAAGTACTGTCTGGTATCCTATCAGAAATTTTTGTTCCAATTACCAACAATTAATTATTTTTATCTGATAATGAAGTAGAAGTTAAACTCATCATAGTAAAGTTTTTCAAAATAACCAGTAAAGGCAAAAGTAATATCTTGAATTTAATTGTTAGCGCGATCGCCTTGAATAATTTCTTGACCAACTTTAAGAATATTTTTGAGTATTTTTACTCAATGTCTTTAAATGATGAATGTTAAATGTTAAATGTTGTTTAGGAGAGAAAAATAATGAGTCTTAAAGAACGTATTGGCGAAGATCTCAAAACAGCAATGAAAGCCAAAGATAAAATACGTTTAGAAACAGTACGCAGCATCAAAAAGGCAATTATAGAAAAAGAAGTCGCCCTTCGCCCTCAAGGTATCGACAGTTTAAACCAAGAACACGAAATCGAATTATTATCTCAACAAGCCAAACAACGCCGCGACGCGATCGAACAGTATCAAAATGCAGGAAGAAATGATCTTGCAGACAAAGAAAGTCAGGAATTAGCTATTATCGAAACTTATTTACCCAAACAAGTTAGCGATGAAGAATTAGAAACCATTATTGATCAAATTATTGTCTCATCTGGTGCGAATTCTATTAAAGATTTAGGCAAAGTTATGGGGCCTGCTATGAAACAGCTTAAAGGTAAAGCCGATGGTAAAAAAATCCAGGCTTTAGTAAAAAGCAAACTTTCTTAAAAGGATAAAGGGATGAGGAATGAGGGACAAATGATGAAGTATTGACATACTACCTCTACTCCCTCTACTTCTCCTACTTCGTGATCTAAGCTTTAGGTTTTAAATACACCAAAGCCTGTCGCCAAATTAAGGTAGGCTGTTCGTAATGATCTAGCAAGCAGAGACAATCAGCATCTTGCCAGATAATTTTACCGACAATCAAATCGTCTGTAATTAGTTTGAGTTCGACTTCTTGTTGATCTTTGATATAATTTTGGACTTGTCTTACTCCAGGTAAGCCAGTATCGAAATTAGCCATATTATTAAGTTCTCGTTGATCTTAGGAAATATTTTCAAGATGGTAATTGAGTTTAGCAAATATCAAGGTTTGGGTAATGATTTCATTTTGATTGATAACCGTCATAGTGCCGAACCGATAATTACTCCCCAACAAGCGATCGCCATGTGCGATCGCCATTTTGGTATTGGTGCAGATGGTGTTATTTTCGCGTTACCTGGTCAAAAAGACACGGAATACACTATGAGAATTTACAATTCCGATGGTTCCGAACCAGAGATGTGTGGCAACGGAATCCGTTGTCTGGCAAAGTTTCTGGCCGATTTAGAAGGAACGAAAGAGGTTAATAAATCTTACACCATTCACACCCTTGCAGGAACGATCGTTCCCAAGTTAACCAGCAATGGAGAAGTTACTGTAGATATGGGAGAGCCTCAATTAAGGGCAGCCCAAATCCCTACTGTACTAGGTGCGCCTGAAGAGAAAGTTGTCGCCCAACTTCTAGAAGTAGCCGATCGCTCTTGGACTGTTACCTGCGTCAGCATGGGTAATCCCCACTGTATCACTTTTGTTGAAGATACAGAGGCGATCGCCCTAGAAACTATTGGGCCTCTATTTGAACATCATTCAGCTTTTCCTCAACGTACTAATACTGAATTTATTCAAGTAGTCAGATCGGATTATCTTAAAATGCGGGTTTGGGAAAGAGGCGCGGGGATTACCCTAGCTTGTGGTACTGGTGCTTGCGCTTCAGTGGTAGCTGGAGTTTTAAATAATTTATGCGATCGCCGTTGTACTGTAGAATTACCAGGAGGATGTCTGGAAATTGAATGGTCTCAAGCCGATGCCAGGGTTTATATGACTGGTCCTGCAATTGAAGTCTTTACTGGTAAATATATTGCTTAATAATTAAGGCAATTGACGAAAAAAACTGAATTAACAAAATATCGAGCAAAAAAAATCCCACTACCTACTGATATAGGGTGGGAATTAAGGAAGAAGGATACCACAAAAAAAACAAAAAAAATTACAAGCTTTTAACTGATAAATAAGGTGTTAAACGACTGAAACTACAGCTATTGAAATATTTAGTAAAATTACTTTTTTATTATTTTTCATTATAAACGAATCTAGTTAAAAATATCTAGTAAAAAATTTTTTCTTAACCAAACCATTACAAAACCTTGTCTAGATTACTTCAAAAATTTATATTAAACTTGATTTGATATGCTGTAATTCCATTTCAGCTATAAAACAGTTTCTCTTAAGTTTTAAGCTAATATAAACTGGTCAGTAGCATTGCTTAATTATTTATGAACACAACAAAATATCAATAACCAACGACCTTAAGACGATAATATTCATAATTTAGATAACATTGCTAAATTACATCAAATCCAAAAATGAATGCCACAAATTAATACTCCTACTTCCTTTATTCCACGGTCATCACAAGACGGGGCATATAAACTATGTGCGGAAACCCCAAGAGACGCGACCTCCTCTACCTCCTCTATTTTTCATTTGTAGTAAAGCTAAAATATTTTATATTACATTTTTTTCAACTGGCTTATTTTCCTCAAAAACTAGGCAAAAAAAGCAATAGTCTCCATGAAGCTACGTAAATTTACCTTATTAGGTTTGACCATATTTGCTTTATTAATTATTTTTAGGTTGAATATGACTTCAAACGCCACAACGCCAACAATACAGACAACTAATAATTCGTTTTTAAGCGATCCTTTTTTACAATTACCTACAGAAAATTCAGTTCGTGTAGTGTGGTTTACAGATTTTTTTGGAGATACCCACGAAGTAGTTTATGGTCATAACTTAGAACAAAAAGTAATAGCTAATACCAAAAAACTCAGCCGAGTTCGTGAAGATACACAATCTGAATTAGATCAAACTTTTACTGAACTTACTTGGAGAGATATTTGGCGACACGAAGCTATTGTTCAAGATTTAACTGCCAATCACAGACTTCCCTATCAAGTTAAAAGTACCAAGAATGGCAATACGATAGTCAGCGATATTTTTACCTTAACCAGTCAGCCTAAATCGGGAACACCTTTAAAAATACTGTTAACTTCCGATCATCAATTAATGCCTATGACTGCTGCCAACTTACAAAAAGTAGTCGAAACGGTAGATAAAATTGATGGTGTTTTTTTCGCAGGAGATTTAGTTAACATCCCAGATCGTGCTTCGGAATGGTTTGACGACGGACGTGGCGGTGCTTTTTTTCCCTGTTTGCAAGGTAAAGCTAATTATCAATTAGCCAAAAATGATATTTCTACTGTATATCGCGGCGGAGAAATTATTCAACACGCCCCTTTATTTCCGGCGATTGGCAATCATGAAATCATGGGACGATTTTCGGATGAAAAACTCTTAAAAGAACAGTTTAACGATGCAATTCCCCTGAGTGCAGCCAAGCAACACTATCGAGAAATTCAAGACCGAGTTAATCCTGACAGAAATTCACTAATGGAAACCACTTGGCTGAAAAATAATTCATTCAACAGCGATACCTACGAAGAGATTTTTAGCTTACCCAACGGCCAAAAATATTATGCCGTAACCTTTGGAGATATTCGTCTGATAGTTTTATACGTGACTAATATTTGGCGCACTCCCGATCTCGATGCAGATGTTCCGGGTAGATATCAAGAAAAAATAGCAGATTTAGACAGTCCTCAAAAGTGGGGTTACGGACAGCATATCTTTGAAGCGATCGCTCAAGGTAGTCCTCAATATAATTGGTTGGAAAGAGAATTACAAAGTGAGGCTTTTAAGCAGGCCAAATATAAAATTGTCATGTTTCACCATCCTCCCCATACCTTGGGAGGTAATATAGTTCCTCCCTACACCGATCCTCAGCCTGTAATGGAATATGGTGAAGATGGTACATGGCGATCGCGCAGCGCCTCGCCTTGGGTGAGATCGCGCCACTATCAATATCCCATCACCGAAGATTATATTATTCGAGATTTAATTCCTTTATTAGAAGCTAGCGGCGTACAATTAGTTTATTACGGACACTCTCATCTTTGGAATCGTTTTGTTAGTGATACGGGAATGCACTTTCTGGAATCTTCTAATGTTGGGAATAGTTATGGAGCGCATTTAGGAGATAATTTAAGACCTATTCCCCCAACAGAGTTTGCTCGCCATAATTATGCTGTATTAGGAGATCCTAATGGTTTAAACCCAGTTACCCCAAACATCGCCCCTTTAACTGATGAATTGGGAAAACCTTTACCCTACATAGCCAGTAATGACATTACGGTTTTTAGTATATTTGATACTGCAACTGGAACGATTAGCAGCTACCGTTACGATACTAGTAAACCAGATTCACCAGTGGTTAAGTTTGATGAGTTTCAATTGAGTAAGTAAGAGTTTCAGGATTGATTTCCCTACATTAATTAACTCTTACACCCACCAGTAATATTGTCGCTCTTCGATAAAAACTAATCTATACAGTAGATTCTTGTTGTTGATAGAGATAATAATAACGTCCTCTCAGAGCCATCAATTCTTCGTGAGTACCTTGTTCGACGATCGCACCAGAATCCATCATCACGATGGTATCGGCATTTTTAATCGTCCCCAAACGGTGAGTAATAAAAAATACTGTGCGACCTTTTAAAGCTTCTTTGAGGTTGCGACATACTTGTTGTTCGGTGGCAAAATCCAAAGCACTAGTAGCCTCGTCGAGAACCATCATCGCTGGTTGTTGCAAAATAGTACGGGCGATCGCAATTCTCTGTCTCTGTCCTCCCGATAAAGACGAACCTCTTTCCCCAACCCTAGTATTGTAGCCATTGGGTAAACCCATAATAAAATCATGAGCCGCCGCAATTTGAGCCGCCGCAATAATTTCTTCGGTGGTAGCATCGGGGTTAGTCAGGCCAATATTTTCTAAAATCGACCCTTCAAACAAGAGAGTTTCTTGAGGTACTACCCCCACTTGACGGCGTAAAGAATAAAGTTCAACGCGGTTAATATCATAACCATCGACTAAAATTCTGCCTCCTTCTGGTTCGTAGAGACGAGATAACAGTTTAGTCATAGTACTTTTACCAGCACCACTTTCTCCCACCAGAGCGACAAATGTACCAGGTTTAAACTCAACGCTAACATTGTTAAGTTGTAATGGACCCGATTTTTTAAAGCGGAAAGAAAGATTATCGTATTTAACTCGACCTTTAATCGCCGGCATGGGAATATTATTGCGGTCTTCCTCTCCTTCTTCGGGATGATCGACAATATCAGCTAAACGTTCTAAAGATAAAGCAGTTTCTTGGAAATTCTGCCACAGTTGAGCCAAGCGCATGACGGGAGAAGTTACGTAACCAGAAATAATTCTAAAAGCAATTAACTGTCCCAAGGTCAGTTTGCCATCTAATACTAAAAATGCTCCCAAACCGATGATCAATACTCTAGAGAGTTTATTGAGAAAATCACTAGCAGATTTAGCTAAAGTTGAGGTGATGACAGTAGTAAAACCAGTAGAAATATAACGAGCATAACGTTCCTGCCATTGCCAACGCGATCGCAATTCGATATTTTGAGCTTTGACAGTTTGAATTCCTGTTAATACTTCCACTAAATAAGACTGAGTTTCGGCATTGCGTTCGGCTTTAACTCTTAGTTGTTTGCGAATTGTGGGGGAGAAAATTAAAGTCAGGGCAACAAATATGGGAATAATTGCTAAAGATACCGCCGTCAGTAAAGGACTATACAGTACCATCACCACTACATATATCACGGAAAACAAACAGTCTAAAACAACTGTCAGGGCAGTTCCCGTTAAAAATTGACGAATACGTTCTAGTTCGTTAATGCGGGTGGAAATTTCTCCGACAGGTCGTCGTTCAAAGTATCGTAAGGGTAGACGTAATAAGTGATCGATAATCTCCGAACCTAAAGTTAAATCGACCCGGTTAGTAGTATCAACAAATAAATAAGTCCGTAGAGTAGTTAGTAAAGCTTCAAAAATATTAATAACAATTAAGAAAACTACTAAATAACCCAAGGTATCGACGCTATTTTGACTGATTACCTTATCGATAATCACCTGAATCATCAACGGGTTAGCCAGTGCAAATAGCTGGACGAAGAAAGAAGCAACAAAAACTTCAATTAAAACTCGTTTGTATTTAGACAAAGCAGGTAAGAACCAACTCAACCCAAAACGTTCTTGAGGAGTTTCTTTGGTTTTTTTCAGTAGCAGAACTTCACCGCTTTCTCCCCACGTTTCCACAAAATCTTGCGGTTTATAGCGACGCAGACCTAATTCGGGGACGGCGATTACCATTTCGGTGTCGCTAACGTCGTAAATTAATGCCAAACTATCTTGCCAGCGCACCAAACCAGGCCCTTCAATTCGAGTTATGGCTTGTGACGGGATATTAACTAACTGGGGATTTAGTCCCATTAGTTCCGAAATTGCACCACACAAGGGTAAAGATAAAGCTTCAGTTCTTTCGAGTTGTTCGGTGAGAACACGGGTAATTACCTCTTTGCGAAACGGCATATTAAAATACTTGCTTAACATTTGAAAGCAAGCTACACCAACATCTAAAGTAGTTCTACCGGAGAAAAAAGGATAAGTTTTAGATTCTTGGGGACTATCTTCATCTTGAGAAAATGTATAATCTTGTTGTTCTGGAAGTGGCCCGTCAGAATCATGGGCATCAAATTCTAAAACCTGCATCCAGCTTTCGCCATTAGCTGAAGATGGCATCGAAGGTTCTTCAATCTCCGTTGTTTCCTCTTCACAACCAAACCATTTATCGCGGGGAATTGCCACTAAACGGGACGGTTTTGTCCCTTTAACTGTGAGGGTTTGACGGTCTTTGGTTAACTCTAAACGACTGCCCACGGGAAATTCGGCGATCGCGCCACCTCCGCTAACCAACCAAATTAAATTGGGGTCGGTTAGGGGTGCAGTCAATTCGGTATGTAAGAGATTTTCTCCTGGAGGAAGATAGTAAACCTGTGCTTCGGCAGTAGCTTGAGTAGCTAATTCTGCTAGTTCCCAGTCTCCCTGTGCCTGTTGTTCTAATTGAATTCCCAACAGATCGAATACTTCTACTTTGGCAGGTTTGGTTTGAAATTCTTGTTTTAGCTGGGGATATCGAGCAATTAAATCCAAAAAATCTTGATTATCCAGTGTCAGACAGACAACTTCCGTACTTGCCATTGCAGTCTCGCAAGGTACATCCCGTGCCAAATTAACCCAACCGATAATTTCTCCCGGCTTTAGTTTATCTAGGGTTGTGGGCATTTTAGTACGGGGGTCATAACCCAAAACCCTCACTTCCCCTTCAGAGATAATAGCTACTTGACCTTGCATTTTGCCACGCATGAGCATGACTTTTCCTACTCCAAACCTCAGTGGTTTTAACTTAGGAGCGAGTTCAGCGATCGCACTGGGGGGTAGCTGATTGAATTGAGGAACGAGAGATAGAAATTGTTCGACAACTTTGGTAGTGTTAATATTGGTCATAATTCAAATACGCCTAGCTGTTTACTCCTGGGGCAAGAAAGATACTGTTTGGTTGATTTCTTCGTTGAGCCAGTCACGAAACATCTCATCGAGCATTCTCTGGCGCATGGGCTGGTCTAATTTAGCTGAGAGATAATTCTCTAATCTGACAATGACTATCCATTCGCCAACACGAGTTGGAGGTATTACTTGACCTGGTTTACTAGTAGCCAAAATTTTAGCAATGGTAGGATGGGGAGCGTTAATTTCTACAGGCCCGATTAAACCCCCAGTTTGGGCTTCAGTACCCTGAGAATATTCCATTGCCAGTTCGCTAAAAGTGTTTTCTCCTTCCTTAATCCGAAAATATAGCTCTTGGGCAACTTCTGGCTTGTCTAGCCGAATCAGGGAGTAAACCACCCGATCTAATTGTGATTTGCGTTTGATAAAATAACCATCTACCCGATCGCCCCATTGTTTTTCTTTGTAGCGTTCGATTCTCAATCTCTTAGTTAGAGAATGCTCTAATTGTTCCCGATTCATTCCCTGTTTAGTCAACCAAGCTTCTACCTGTTGGTCGTCAGTGAGTTGGTTTTGCTGACAAAATTGATTGTATACTTGGCTTTGTTCCTCTGGAGTACATTCAATCTCAGCGATCGCTTTATCAATAATAATTTCTTGGGCAAGCTTGGGTAATATTTGATACTGCACTAATAAGGGAACTAAATCTTCAGCAGTATAAATTTGGTCATTTATTTCTAAAACTACACTCATATTCTCTTTGAGTTGGGCTGGAAATTATTTAATATAAGCAAAATAAATTTAAGCTTAGTATTTGGTAGCATTAAAAAGATTGCAGCCAGTGGTTTGCTTACTCTATTTAGACGAATATTACTGGCTACCCATAGTCAAAGTTTATCGAGATAATTAATCTCTATGGTGCTGTGACTAGTTAAAATTAACACTCCCGTGCTGGCTTACATTTTTCTCACATTGAATTTTGGCTATTTCAACTTAACCTAATTTAATTAGAATGACATCACCTATGTTATTCTCCTAGATGTTCGACTAAATTTAAGCTTTAAATAACAAAACTACGGCATAGCTACAGATTCCTTCCTCTCTACCGACAGGTCCTAATTTTTCGTTAGTTGTGGCTTTAATACTAATTTGTTCGGTATCGATATTTAAAGTTTCAGCCAGACGATGGCGCATAGCTTTTAGATGGGGTTTGAGTTTGGGACGTTCGGCAACAACAGTAGAATCGATATTACCGATCTTCCACCCTTGTGCAATAATTAATTCCGCTACTTGTGCCAATAACATCAAACTATCTGCACCCGCCCATTGAGGATCGCTGGGCGGGAAATAATGACCGATATCTCCCATTGCCAATGCCCCCAACATGGCATCCATAATTGCATGAGTTAAAACGTCTGCATCACTGTGTCCCAATAAACCCAGAGAATGTTCGATTTCAATTCCACCTAAAATTAAAGGTCTGTCTGCTACCAGCTGGTGAATATCGTAACCGTTACCAATACGAATGTTCATAGTCTTTAATGAATTATCCTAGATTAGGTACAAATTTTTTAGTTAGGGAGTGAACGAAAAATGTTAAATCGTCTGGCTACTTTTTCTAAACAGGCAATTTACACTGGTTTATTGGCTGCTTGTGTTTCGACAATATATATAACTCCTGCCTCTAGTCAAGTATTACCTGAGTTTTGGGGGACTATTGGTTCTATAGATGATCTAGTTAGCTATGGAGTGGGGGCAAGATTTTTAGGAACTGGGTTAGAAATCGGTACTGGAAAAGAAGGTGCTACAGGTGCAGATGTTTTAACTTTTATTGGTCTTCCTGCGGTTTCTGTTGCTCCTTATTTGGGAATTGGTTTGTACACTGGAGATGAAACGGTTGCTTATTCAGGAGGTGTTCACGTTGGTGTTGGCGGTATCGTTATCGGTGCTGGCTATCACTCAATCCGAGGCTTTAATGGTAAATTAGGCTTCCAGTTGTAAAGATAAGAGTAGCGGCGTAGTAGTCTCTTAACTTGGAATTGAGGAATTTAGCCATATTACCCATTACTAATTGATATGCCAGTAGTATACTATGCCGCTATTTAGTATTTTTTTTACAAGCTTTTTATGCTACAAAAATTTTTTAAAAAAGTCATAACTATTTTATTAGCATATTACGCTTATATGCTTGAGTATCGAGCGGAAATATTTTTATGGGCGTTATCTAATTCCCTGCCAATTATTCTGATGGGAGTTTGGATTAAGGCATCGCAAAATGGCAATTTCGGTTTAAGCCCTGAAGATTTTGCTCGCTATTTTTTTAGTATTTTTCTCATCAGGCAATTTACTACGATCTGGGTCATTTGGGAGTTTGAAAGAGAAGTTATCGAAGGAAAACTTTCTTTTCGCTTGTTGCAACCCCTAGATCCGGTTTGGCATCATGTAGCCAGACATTTAGCTGAAAAAATGACTCGAATACCTTTAATTATTTTGTTTGCAGCTTTATTTTTATTACTGTATCCTGATGCTAAATGGATACCCCAACCTGTAGATGCTGTATTGGCAATTATGGCGATCGCCTTGGCCTTTATCTTGCGTTTTGCCATTCAATACACTTTTGCCATGTTAGCTTTTTGGACAGAAAGAGCTAGCGCAATTCAACAATTTTGGTATTTATTTTATATCTTTCTTTCTGGCGCGATCGCTCCATTAGAAGTCTTTCCCCCTGCCGTCAGACAAGTTATCCAATGGACTCCCTTTCCCTATATGATGCACTTTCCCGCCGCTTTATTAGTGGGACTTCCTGTAGATATTGGCAAAAGTATTTTCATGATCGTTATCTGGACAATAATTTTTATTATTGCCAATCGCTGGTTATGGCGTAAGGGCTTAAGACAATATTCTGGCATGGGAGCGTGAATGAAAAATGAGGAATTAGAAAGTAAATCATTCATCCCTCATCATTAAAAGAACGAGGAATGAGGAACGAGAAAACAAATAATTCATCCTTCATCCTTCATCCTTCTTTAGTTTTTGTCCTTTCTAACTAGATGCTCCTGCGGGTTTTTGACCAGAAGTTCTAGCTGATGAACTTCTAAGAGTTCTACGACTTACAGTTTCTTCTGCTTCTTGGGGAACAAATTCAATGCGATTTAATAGAGTAGTCACAAAAGCAAATAGTAAAAAGGGCAATGACAGCACCAAAACAATCCCTACAGTAGCTAGAGCATAAATTTGGCGAGTACTACTCCACAATGCCAAAGTAGTGGCAAGGCTAACAAAAATTACAATTAACCAGACAATTATTTGACCGTAAATATCACCAAATTTTAAAGTACAAATCATTTTATATTTTGGTAGTTCGTTATCCATTAATTTCTCCTAAATCTTTATCGCTGTACTTAAATTATCGTTCCTGTTTTCTGAGTCGTAACAAGAACTCAAGATTTTTCCAAGGGTTGCAATATCTGTTTACAATTGTCATAGTACTAGCACTGTATAAATACTCAGAAAGCTCTACTCGACAGGCGATCGCTAAATTGTTGATTTGTAGAATTTAAATCGATCAAATCTGTGAAAATTTTTGATTTTTTCTAGGTAGGTTTTTTCTTGTAATAGGCTTAATGATGAAGGATATTAAAGCGTTTGGGAGTTGAAAATCCTATGACTAATGGTTCTATTGTTGAAGACCGTGACTATACACTTATTATTGATAAAAGTGGCAGTATGTCGATTAACGATCGCCCTGGTGGTAAAACTCGCTGGGAATCTGCTCAAGAATCAACTCTGGCTTTGGCTAAAAAATGCGAAGAAATTGACCCCGATGGCATTACAGTATACTTATTTTCTCAACGTTTCCGCAGATATGATAATGTCACTTCCGATAAAGTGAGTCAAATATATCAAGAAAATGACCCTATGGGACGTACAGATTTGGCTAGTGTATTATCAGATGCTGTAGATAATTATTTTGAACGTAAAGCCGCAGGAGAAGCTAAAGCTAATGGTGAAACCATTTTAGTAGTTACTGATGGCGAACCTGATGATTATAAGTCGGTAATGCGGGTGATTATTGAAGCGTCTCGTAAACTTGATCGTGATGACGAATTAGGTATCTCTCTAATTCAAGTGGGTAAAGATCGCAAGGCTACTCAATTTCTTACTGCTTTAGACGATCAGTTACAATCTGCTGGAGCAAAATTTGATATCGTTGATACCATCACTATCGATGATATGAAAGGAATGAATTTAGCCGAGGTGTTGTTAAAAGCAATTACAGATTGAGGAAAGAAGAAACGAGGAATAAGGAACAAGGAATAATGGTTTTCCCTATTCCTTACTAAGTCTGACATTTACTAAACTACTACGGGCGTAGATGGAATGACTAGCATTACATTAGTATCTTCTAAAGCAGCCTTGGATGGCTTAAGCTGTTGCCATTCACGAAAAGTCATTCCTGATTGAGCAATAGCTTTTACCTCCATTTCATAAGATTGAAATCTCTGATTTGTTTCAATCATAGACTCTGCTCTAGCCAAAAATTTGGGTACACGACTCGGAAGGTTAGGGCGATCGCCAGAAAAAATCAAGTATTTGACACGACTATCCAAGTGAGAGGAAAAGTGTGAAACTGAGGAGAGAGATATCTCTCAAAAAAAATGCTTCCTCTAGATCGCAAGCGAACTGAAATTGCTGTAGATATTGTTCGTAATTGGCTGTTAGAATCCCCATCTTCTGCCTCGCAAAGATGAGGCTCTTCAATGGATGGTAGAAGGAAAAATACCAGTAATAACTTCATTAGGCTGCAATTTACCTATTGTTTCGCCAGGGCTATTTTTGTCAGATAATTTTAAATGTTGGACGGGAAAAACCAATCGGCGATCGCTACTACTAGTTAGAGTAATATTCTCTCTAGAGTCAAGAGAGATTAATCCTGCCAGTGAATCTTCTTTGCTAGTGAATTGAATAGCTTGTGTCCCGATATCCCCCCGTTTAGCCAATCTCAATTCGTCTACTGGTATGGTTTTGCCATAACCCAACTGAGAAATTAAAATCAGGGAATCATTATCGGAAATTACACAACAACCCACAATTTTTTCTTTAACCCGCAAACGCATTACTTGATTTCCCTGAGCATTACGTCCCATAGTGGGAATTTGCATCTCATCAATGGGAAGACGTAAAATTCTACCTCCTGATGTCGCGATCGCTACCTCCTCATTTTCTCTGGCAAAACAGAAATATTTAAGACTATCTTGTTCTTTCAGTTTAATCAATACTAAACCTCGATTGCCTAAAACATCTAACTCTGAAGCTTTGAGACGTTTAATCAAGCCTTTTTCAGTGAGCATGATTAGATCGAGATTGCTGGTATCTTCAGGTAAAAAGAAATGAGCTACCGTAGTATTAGCATCTCTCTGAGCCGCTTCTGATAATAAACTAACTGCGGTTGTTGCAGTTGATTCTATATCCCCAGGAATATCGTCTATTGTTACGGGATAAGCTTTCCCGCTATCAGTTACGACAATTAAGCGGTCTTTTTTGCCTATGGCTGCTTGATGGATAATAAAGTCTGCACCTTCTGGAGGAATTTTACGGGGAGGTTGGGAGGTAGTTTGAGGATTTTGCCAATAAATGCAACCTTCGTGGGTCACTTTCAGGATTGCGGTTTCCGAGCGGTCAAAAGTCAACTGGGGGACGAGATTGAGTTCTTTTTGGGGAGTAGTACCCTGCTTTTGGGGTTGAGAACTAGATTTTTTGGCTGTAGCTGCAGTTGACTCAGTTTTTTGACTAGCAGATACATTAATAATACCGGTGCGACGTTCATCGCCATACTTGCGTTTAAGGGCGCGTAACTCTTTTTTGAGAGCTTTCATTAACTCATGGCGATCGCCCAAAATTTTGTTTAATTCAGCAATACTAGCCTGCAAATCCGTTAATTCAGTTTCTAACTTTTGTTTTTCCAAACCCGTTAGACGGCGCATTGGCATAGCTAAAATCGCATCCCCCTGAGTCGAACTAATACCCAAATCTTCTTCCAATCTATATTTAGCCGTCGTGCCATCTGGAGCATTACGTAAAATATCAATAACTGTTTCAATATTATTTAATGCCGTTAACAAGCCCTCTACTAAATGCAACCGTTCGGTTTTTTGTTCTAATTCATGAGTATATTGTCTTCTTAAAGTTCCCTCGCGAAATTGTAAAAATTCTTCTAATATCTGACGTAAAGATAATTGAATTGGTTTATTATCTACCAAAGCCAGCAAAATTGCTCCAAAATTACTCTGTAAAGCAGTCAGCCTATAGAGTTGTTGCAGAATTTTTTGGGGTTGAATGTCTTTTTTTAATTCAATAACTACCCGCATTCCATTGCGATCGCTTTCGTCTCTGATATCGGAAATACCGTCTATTCTGCCTTGATTCACCAAATCGGCTATTTTTTCGATCCAGGCAGCTTTGTTCACCTGATAGGGTAATTCGGTAACTACAATTGCTCTTTTTTCTTTACGCCGCCTCTTACCAGAAACCAATTTTTCAATCCTGGCAATACCCCGCACCTTAATAATACCCCGACCGGTGCGATAGGCTTCTTCGATCCCCTGAGTTTCCACAATTTGCCCCCCTGTGGGAAAATCCGGTCCGGGGATGAGTACCCAGAGTTTTTCGTCGGCAATATCAGGTTTATCGATTAAAGCAATTAAACCGTTAACCACTTCTCCCAAATTATGAGGTGGTATATTAGTTGCCATACCTACAGCAATTCCCGCACAGCCATTGAGGAGTAAAATAGGCAGTTGGGCGGGCAATACCACTGGTTCTTCTTGAGAATTATCAAAATTGCTGCTGAAATCTACCGTTGCTTCTCCAATCTCATTTAACATTGCTTGATAGGCAACGGGAGCAAGACGGGTTTCTGTATAACGCATGGCCGCTGGAGGGTCATTATCCACCGAACCAAAATTACCGTGACCATCCAACAGAGGATAGCGAGTCGAAAAATTTTGTACCAACCTAACTAGGGCATCATACACCGACTGATCGCCATGAGGGTGATACTTACCCAAGACATCACCTACCACACGAGCGCATTTACGATAAGGACGTTCTGGAGTCAATCCCAATTCGTACATGGCATAGAGAATACGTCGATGTACCGGTTTGAGTCCGTCTCTGACATCCGGTAAAGCCCTGCCAACAATCACACTCATAGCATATTCGAGGTATGATCGCTCCATTTCTTGATGCAGAGGAGTAGGTATTATTTGACCGCTTCCCAATAGGTTGAGTTGTTTCGACATGATTTGGAATCTCCCAAGCACGTGGTAAATATGCTACAAATCGCAGTTGACCTGCCGAGCTTTGGCTCGAAAATAACTGGTAAATGAAAATTAGAGTTTTCTAATAACCAGAGTTAAGAGTATTAAAATATAGCGCAATCTAACTAGATTTAGTTTAGAGAGTTTTCGCTTCTCAGTTTTTTAAGCCACAATTGAGGTGGGTTTTTCCTCAGAGATAATTTGATTCAAGTTATCCTCGATTTTAAGTTCTTTTTTGTCAGAGAGACTTCGCTTTATTACGACGAAGCGGTATCCAATGACTTCGTGAAAAAAACTCTAGTAATTAATATCTATGACGACAGTTCTGATTGTAGAAGATGACCCGATGAACTTTCGGGTTTTTTCCAAAATACTCACAAAAAGAGGTGGTTTGGAAGTTAAAGGTACAGAAGATGTAGAAGAGGTTTTGCAACTGGCTCAATCCGGTGAAGTAGACGCTATTTTAATGGATGTTGCCCTAGCTAATAGTGTCTACCAAGGTAAATCAGTAGATGGGATTAAGATTACCCAAATTCTGAAAGCCAACCCCAAAACCGCCTCCCTACCAGTAATTTTAGTTACTGCTCATGCCATGCAGGGCAATCGCGAAAATTTTCTGAAACAAAGCGGCGCAGATGGCTATATTTCTAAGCCAGTAGTTGATCATCAAGAATTTATTCAGCAAATTGTGTCTTTAGTGGCTCGAAGAACTGCGGAAACCCAGGATTAGTTTTTAATACTCATGTTCTAGTTAATAGAATACCATCATTTGAATTTCAAAGGAATAGTCCCTCAAAGTTACTTGGCTTAATACTAATCCATCTCTAAATTCCCTTTTTTTTGGGGTTTAACTAATCTAATTTTCCAATTCGGGTAATAAAGGTGCTTCAGTGAGTGGAGGGTTTTCTTGATCGCCAGTCACAATATCTTTCATTTGTGGAATGTCGAAGAATTTTTGAGTATCTTCTAACAGGCGTTCTCCCCAAAGATTTTGCCGTAGAAACTCCAACTCGGCATAACGCTCGTCAATAGCTAAAGCTGCTTTGGCTAATTCGACACTTTTTTGGAGATCTCCTTGGGTAAAAAATGCTACAGCCAGAGCTAATTGAGGTTCTGCTTGAGCATCATCAACTTGTAAAACCCCTTGCCAAGTGGCGATCGCTTCTTCTATTTCTCCTTGTTCGTATTCTACAAGACCGATATTGTTTAAAGCTGGCCAGAAAGTATTTTCTAGGGCAAATGCCTCCTCATAAGACTTGATCGCTTTATCAGGTTCGGCTAGCATTAAGTAAGTATTACCCAAATCGAAGAGGGCTTCAGGAGAATTTTTTTCAATTTTTAGTCCAGCTTCCAGTTTTTCTTTGGCTGCGGTATATTGTCCCTGTTGGAAATAAGCATTGCCCAAACTAAATAAAATACCTTCTTGTTTTGGGGCAAGAGTTGCTGCCTTTTCGAGCATTTTTACCCCTTGATCCACTTCAGCTTGTTGAATATATAAACTTCCTAAAATAAACCAGACTTCATAATTAGCAGGTGCTAACTGAGTAGCCAACTCCGCCCTGGGTAAAGCCAATTCATACTGTTGAAAGCGAATTAATTGAACTGCATCTTGTAGCAGTTGTAACCCCTGTAATTCTAGCTTTTCAGAATCCAATTTGGGTATGTAAGGGAGCAAAGCTTGTCCTCTAACTGGCAACGCTACACTAGAAATGCCAGCACAAGCTATTAAAGAAAGCAACCAGTTAAGTTTCGGCACGATATCGCCTCAATTGTAAATTTATTAGTAATTTTAAGTTATGAACTTCAGTACCGTCACCGTTGGCAATGGGCTGAGTAATGTTCACAAGTTACTTCATAGTCACGGATCACGGCAAACTGTTATCGTCGTCAACCAGATGTTAGGGTAACTTGTATTTACCAACGGTCGCCCGCAAGCCCCGTCTTTTCAAGACGGGGAACGGGTGACTTTGATCGCTAATCTTTTATGGTATACCCAAAACCCCCAAAATCAGACGTATAAACTATTACCTAAAAACGTCTACAACAGATTATTTATAGATTTCAATACCTCTTAACATTTATTAAAGTTACCATGTAGATAGAGATTTTAAGGCGCGAGTCTCAAATTGTTAAAATAATATAATGAAAATTCCTATAATTGGTCGAATTAAGCATTCTATCCCTTGGACTATCGGTCTGACTTTGGGAGGTTTACTGTTATTCGGTAGTATTTCCTATTTAGTTCTCAAACAATCTAGAGGGAAAGTAAATCTCGCTTCTTTAACTGTAGCGGTAACTCAACAGGATTTAAATGTAGAAATCGAAGCCAGTGGCAGGGTAGAACCAATTAAGAGCGTTAATGTCAGCCCCAAAAATCCCGCTCGTTTAGTTAGGTTATTCGTTGAACAGGGCGATCGCGTTACCACTGGGCAAACTCTGGCGATTATGGAAAATCAGGAACTAGAGGCTCAAAAATCTCAAGCCGCAGCGGAATTAAAACGAAGCCAAGCCAATTTTGCCGAAGGACAAACCCGAATTAATGCCGAAATTGCCCAAGCTAGAGCCAGACTCAACCAGGTACAATTCAAATTACAGCAAGCTCAGGCTAGAATTCCTCAAGATATCGCCCAAAACCAAGCACAGATTAATGCTGCCGAATCTAGGTTGAAATTAGTTGCCGAGCGACTTAAACGCAATGAATATTTACTCAACCAAGGGGGCATAGCCCAAGATACTTTTGATGAGATTAATAATGAATACCAAAATGCTCAAGCCAACCTCAAAGAACTCAAACAGCGATCGCAACAGCTAGAAACTACGGGAGGTTCGGAAGTTCAACAATTAGAAGCAGAAGTCAATGAAGCTCGAATTGCTCTAGAGCAAAAACAACAAAATGCTCCCAATGAACTCGATAGCTTAGAGGCTGGGGTAGATGCTGCTCAAGCCACCCTAGAACAGTCAACAACTCAATATACCGATAGTATCGTCAAAGCTCCTTTTGATGGTATTGTCACTCAAAGATATGCGGTAGAAGGAGCGTATGTCACTCCCAGTACTTCGGCCTCCAGTACAGCTTCGGCTTCAGCCACTTCGATTTTGGCACTAGCTCAAGGACTAGAAGTAGTGGCAAAAGTTACGGAACTAGATATCAGTCAGCTACAACCGGGACAAAAAGTTAAAATTGTCGCCGAAGCTTATCCAGAAAGAGAATTTTCGGGACAAGTCAAGCGCATCGCCCCTGAAGCAATTGTCGATAACGATAATGTAACTTTTTTTGAAGTCAGAATTGAACTACTTTCTGGACTAGATGAATTACGCTCAAAAATGAATGTTGACGCTACCTTTTTGGGTCAAAAATTAAATGATACTCTAGTAGTTCCCACAGTAGCGATCGTTACAGAGCAAGGAGAAACGGGAGTCATGATTCTCAACGAAGATAATCAACCGGAATTTAAACCAGTCAAAATCGGTCTGACTATCGGCGATAAAACTCAAATTATCGAAGGCATCGATTCTCAAGCAAGAGTATTTATCGATCTGCCAGAGAAGAAAGGTAGTAGGTAACTAATAAGTAACTAATAAGTAATGACTGATAGATGAATATATTAGAAAGTTTTAAAATGGCGACTTCGACTTTATTCGCCAATAAAATGCGTAGTAGTCTGACAATGTTGGGTATTGTTATCGGCAATGCCTCAGTGATTGCTATGGTAGGTGTCGGTGAAGGAACACAACAATTAGCGGCAGAACAGTTTGAGTCTTTGGGTCCGAATGTTATCTTTGTTGTTCCAGGTTCTCAAGAAGAACGTCGGACTAATTTTAATATTCCGCAAACCTTAGTGTGGGAAGATGCGATCGCCATTGCTGAACAAGTTCCCACTGTTAAAGAAGTTGCTCCCCAAATTAGTGCCAATCAGTTAATTAGCTATCGTAACCGCAACGCTAATGAGTCGGTAATCGGTACTACTCCGGAATATCTAACAGTGAGGAGTTTTAATCTCGCTCAAGGAAGATTTTTTACCAATCTCGATGTCAAACGCAATAGGCGTGTCGTAATTTTAGGGGCGGAAATTGCTGATAATTTATTTCCTCAACAAAATCCCATTGGTGAAAAAATTAGAATTAAAAACACCAGCTTTGAAGTGATTGGCGTGATGGCGGCTAAGGGGTCTTTTTTGGGTGACAACCAAGATAAAAATCTTTATATTCCCCTGACTACCATGGCAAATCAGATCGTCGGTAATAGCTCTCCCTATGGTACGGCGTTGACTTTTATTGCCATCGCGGCTCAAAGTGAAGATTCGATTCGTGCTGCTAAATTTCAAATCGAAAATTTATTGCGTCTGCGTCATAAGATTAATGGCAAAGATGATTTTAGTGTCCGCACTCAAAAGGATATTCTAGAGATCGTCGGTACAATTACTAATGGTTTGACGGTATTATTAGCAGCGATCGCAGGAATTTCTCTGTTAGTTGGTGGAATTGGTGTGATGAATATCATGTTGGTATCTGTTAGCGAACGTACTCAGGAAATCGGACTGCGTAAGGCGATTGGAGCCACAGAAGGCGATATTCTTTGGCAATTTTTAATTGAGGCGACAATTCTATCTGCGGCTGGAGGTGTTGTGGGTACGATTATTGGGGTTAGCTGTATTTCCATCGTCGGGGCATTGTCTCCTCTACCTACAGTGGTTTCTCCTGTGGCAATTGTCCTGTCTGTCAGTGTCTCTGGGGCAATTGGTCTGGGTTTTGGGGTGTTTCCTGCTCGCTCTGCTGCTCAACTCGATCCTATTGTGGCTTTGAGAAGTATATGAACTACCGCTCGGGAGGACGGGGCTTACAAGCTGGCTAGGAGTTTCGCCAGACAGCCCCTTCGGTTTCTGTCGCTTCGTCTGCCACGGCTCAAGCATTCTCTTGCGCCCATCCTTCAGTATGTTTACTGGGGAAATGGTCGGGTTTCCCGACGGTTTTGTTAAATTTTTTAGGTATTTCTTATTGTTTCATGGCTAAAGTCAAACCATCAGCAATAGGCAGCATACTGATTTGAACTCGTCGATCTTGATATAGTTGTTGATTGAATTGTCGAATAGCAATGGTACGTTTATCGGTATCTTCAGGATCGGCGACTCTACCAGACCACAATACGTTATCGATCGCAATGACACCCCCAGGACGTAATAATTCTAAAGCTCGTTCGTAATAGTTGGGATAGTTTTTCTTATCAGCATCGATAAAGGCAAAATCAAAACTACCTGCTTCTCCTGCTGCTAGGAGGCTATCTAGAGTTTCTAAAGCGGGGGCAAGGCGCAAGTCGATTCTATCAGCTACTCCTGCATTTGACCAATAACGACGGGCGATCGCGGTAGATTCGGCATCGACATCGCAAGCAATAACTCTGCCATCTGAGGGTAAAGCTAATGCTACTACTAAAGAACTATAACCAGTGAATACCCCAATATCCAGAGTTTTTTTTGCCCCCAATAACTGCACCAACAACCCCATAAACTGTCCTTGATCTGGGGAAATTTGCATTACACTCATAGGATGCCTATTGGTTTCTTTTCGTAGTTGAGTTAAAATTTCTGCTTCTCTTACTGAGACAGACAAAAGGTAATTGTAAACTCGACTATTTAATCCCGAATTTTTGACCATGAGTAAATAATTTTTATTGATATTTCGGTCTGATACCGCGATCTCGATATAGCCAGTATTCTCTCATAATGCGATCGTGGTCGAAACAGAGATTGCTAGGTATTTCATTTTGCTGAAAAATGCCTAAATTTTTAGCATCGTCATCTGCTTGAGGCTGTCCTGTAGCGGTAGCGATAAAGACAATTGCCAGGGTATGCTGTCGGGTATCTCGGTTAGGGTCAGAATAAACGTGGAATTGTTCTACTAGTTTGACATCTAAGCTTACTTCTTCTTTGGCTTCTCTGATGGCTGCGGTTTCGAGAGATTCGCCATAATCGACAAAACCTCCAGGTATTGCCCAACCAAAAGGTTCGTTAAGCCTTTCAATTAAAACAATGGGTTTTTCGGGTCGATCAATCAACTCGATAATTATATCTACAGTAGGGGCGGGATTGCGATAAGTCATTTCATTGGTTATTAGTAATTAGTCTTCACAGATCGATGAGTGCGTAACATCAGTTACTAACGGTTCGTTTTTCCCAATGTTGAAACAAAAATATCCACAATGGTAAAGATAAATTAAGAGCCATCAGACGGACGGAATGAGCTACAGTAACTAGTTCTGGGTTACGATCTAGTGCCAGGGCTACTAAAATCATTTCTGTTGAACCTCCTGGTGCTGTGACTAGCATACAGGTTAACCAATCCCAGGATGTAAATAAAGTAGTGATGGTTGCAGCAATAAATCCACTGACAATTGTCATGGCGACAGAAATAAAAGCATGAGTAACATTTTTTCCTGTTAAATTTACTTTTTCACTCCAAGCTTCGCCGACGGTAATTCCCAATAAGATTTGACCGATTAAACTAATTGTTTGAGGCGGCGTAAAATTAAGATCGGGAATTAAAGGTAAATAAGATATAAAGTAATTAAAAACAATTCCTACTATTAAAGTGCCAAAAAAAGAAGCAGCAGGAATTTTTAATTTACTGGCAATTTTTACTCCCAAAGCAGCACTAACAATTGCTAAAAATAGTAAGCATAAATAAACAGGGTTGGTATTAATCGCATAGTCTTGGAAAGAAAAAATTGGCTTGTTTGAACTGTTTCCTGATGTTCCTGCAATTAAGGGAATAATTAAAATTACGCTGGTAATGCGTAGAGTTTGTACCATTGCCACTAAAGAAACATTACGATTATATTCAGCAGCAATACTTGACATGGTTGCTACTCCCCCAGGCACAGTAGCTAACATGGCATTGAGTAAATTAGTCTGACTGATGCGAGCATAAAAATAACCGATCGCACTGCCACAAACTAACATAAATACCGTGAGAAAAATAAACAGTGGTAACTTAGAAGAAGCCGCAACTAAATCGCTATCGGCGATGGCAAAACCAATTGCCAAACCTACCATTGCCTGTCCGATCTGTCTGCCTAATTTATTCGGTTTTAGGGTTTTTTTAGTAATAGTTTGATAACTCCTAACAACTATTACTCCTCCCCCCATTCCTCCAAAAATCCAGGCGACACTTCCCAAACCTAAAAAAGCGATCGCTACCCCCAGACATACAGCCATAATTATTTCGATCAAGACGATCGTTAGCCTGGTAGTGGATTTAGTCATTATTTATAGCTAGATATGTTAAAGCAGCCATTGTTATAACTATCCAAAGATAAATAAAGATAGTAAAGATAGCTTAAATTTTTATTTCTTAAGATTTCTTTAAGTATAAGCTGAAAACTTTACTTTAGTTTTGGTTATTTAATTTTTTGACTATAGAAAATTTTAATATGTTTGATAAGTTGGTAATTTCAGCTAACTCAGATTAGCTGATTAATACAAATGCTTTATTAATAGTACTTTTGATCGTTAAGCGATCGCCTGGTAAAAAGCGATGCAGCGCGGTCTTGGGGAGGGGCTGTGGGGCGAACCTGCGTCGCCCCCTTGTAAGCCCCGTGGTTTCCCCCATAAGCGACTGCATCAAGAAGCGATCGCGCTGATGACTTAAATAGGCAAAAAACTAAACTTTGGAAATGTTAACATCTGCTTGATTTACAAACCAAGTATCATGATTTTGAGGACTTATCGGTTCACTCAATACTACTAAGTAAAAATCCCCTCGTTCTTCATAAGAAAGCAAATAATAAGTTTCCTTTTCTGCTACTTGATACCAAGTTGTACCATTTCCTTCAGGATCTTGTTCTTTGAGAGTAGTTATTTCTCCTTCACTAACCATAAATGGCGTGCCAGAAGAATTGCTAACCTGTAATTTTTTGGTGATGTTCCAGCGTTTCTCAAACTCATCTTTTAAATCTTGGGAGATTACTTCGTGAATAAAAACTAGAGCATCTTCTTGATGGGGATTAGCTGTACTCGCACCCTTATAAGAACCTGGCAAATTTTGCAAGGCGATCGGTGATTCTTGGGAATATTTACCCGGTTGCCATCCCGTCCGCCATTTATTGGTAAACTGTTCCATAATTACCTTGCCATCATCAAGTTCTGATTCAATGTGACTTTGCAGCCATTGTAAGGCATATTTTTGAATTGTCTGTTGTTGTGGAGCATTATATTTAGCATAAGATACAAACGCATCTCTTAAAAAGCTAGGATTTAATACTTTTGAAGTAACCATGATAATTTTTACCCGAATATATATTAGAGGTTGACAAATTGACCAATAGTCACGTGCAGTCTCCATTGTGTCTTGATGCGCGCTCTGAGGGCAGCGTGAGGACATCACTTTTACGCCGAAGTCGTCTGTGACTGTTGCTAATGACAACTAGCAACAAATAGAAGCATTTGTACCTTGCTAAATGCGAGCTAAATTTATCCAAAAATCGAGGAGTTGTGGCACGATTTTTTAGATAAAAGAAAAAGAAAAGATTGTAAAAGAAGGGCTTAGTTGTATTTCTTAGCTTTTAGCAGCCTAAAACCAGTAATGTATTGCAATCCCAAATATCTATAGGTTATATGGCACGCCTACCAATTAATATTAATTTAGGACTTATCAGTGATTTAAAGCTGAAAGTTAATAGTTACTGAGTGAAGCTAAATCCTTAATAACTTAGGTTATTGAAGTTATAAAAAATAATCTTTCTATGTCAAGCTCACATCATGGGTTAGAAGAATTTGAATCCTGCAATAAAATGTGTGAATTTAATTAAAAAGAAGCTTTTTTCTAAAATCTCGTCAGGTTCTTTCTATCACAAGTATTATGATAATACTCTAAGGATAAGAAATAGAAACTTTTTAGGGGTATACTAGTGCATTCCTATGAGAAACTATAACAATTAATATTGCTGTGTTTAGTAACAGTTGTTACCAATAAGAAAAAAAATTAAAGATTGAAAGTAAGTTAAGTTTCTTTGTTTTTGGTTTTAAAATATAAACATTAATCACAAATATACTAATCTATGATTTTTTGAAAATATTGAGTAATTAATAAAATTTTGAGTACAAAATCATCGTTCAAAACTTAAAATAAATTATTGCTTATAACTCGTCTCTATATTGATTTTGAGCTTCAATTCTCGTTGGTTACAAGTTGATTTCAAAACACCCGTACTTTTGGTTGAAAATACTCGTACCTCACCCCTCAAAAAAATTTGTTTGACTACTTATAGCTAGCTTTACCCCCTCTAAGTACCACCTTAAGTAATCTAATCACCCTCTCAAATCATTCAATACAACAAATTGTCTGATATAAGTTTTTTAAGCTAGACCAAAAGTAAACAGAAAATCTTTGGCAATTTGTCATTGATCAATTGTATTTATCATTCGTTATTAAGCGAAAGACTGACGACTAATAATTAATCATTGAGAAATTATTTAGGAGCATTAAATGAAAATAGCTGTAGTTAAAGAAAACGAGCTTGGAGAGCTTCGTGTAGCTCAAATTCCCGATACCGTTTCTCGTCTAGTCAAACAAGGTTTTGAAGTTTGGGTGGAGGCGGGTGCTGGTATGGGTGCTGGTTATGACGATGCTGCCTATGAAACAGCAGGAGCTAAAATAATTGCAGATTCTGCCTTTCTTTGGCAAGAAGCAGATATCGTACTCAAAGTTAATCCTCCTGGTAAACGAGATGGTTGCTTAGAAGCTGATTACCTCAAATCAGGAGCAATCTTAATTAGTTTTCTCAATCCTTTAGGGAATCCCAATTTAATTCAAAAACTAGCACAGAAGCAAGTTACGGCTTTGAGTATGGAATTAATTCCCCGCACGACTCGCGCTCAAAGTATGGATGCGTTATCTTCCCAGGCTAATATTGCTGGGTATAAATCGGTATTGTTAGCAGCAGCTAGTTTACCGCGCATTTTTCCCATGATGACTACCGCAGCAGGAACTATACCCCCTGCGAAAGTATTGATATTGGGTGCAGGGGTAGCAGGCTTACAGGCGATCGCCACAGCTAGAAGATTGGGTGCAGTGGTAGAAGCTTTCGATATTCGCCCGACAGTGAAAGAAGAAGTACAAAGTGTTGGGGCAAAATTTATCGAAATTAACCTAGAAGAAGATACCGTTGCCGAAGGTGGTTATGCCAAACAAGTTTCAGGAGATACTCAAGAGCGTATTCGTCAGGGTTTGAGCCAATACGTTAAAAAAGCCGATGTAGTAATTACCACCGCCCAAGTACCCGGTAAAACAGCACCATTATTAATTGCCGAAGAGACAGTAGCACAAATGAATCCAGGTTCGGTAATCGTAGATCTCGCAGCCGATACTGGCGGTAACTGTGCTTATAGTGAAGCAGGTAAAGACGTTATCTATCGTGGTGTAACCATTATCAGCCCAGCAAATTTACCCAGTAGCGTACCTGTCAATACCAGCCAGATGTATGCTAAAAACCTTTTAAATCTGGTGAAATACCTAGCCAAAGATGGAGAATTACAGCTTAGTTTTGATGACGATATTACTAACAGTGCTTGCGTTACCCATGCAGGAGAAATTCGTAATGAAAAGATTAAACAGCAATTATTAACAGTTTGTTAGTTATTTCGTTTTTTGTCATTCGTCCTTCGTTGTTTGTAATCAATAACTAATAACGTCGCGCTTACCCATGCGTCCCTACCAATGACTAATGACTAATGACCAATGACCAATAACAAAAAAGGAGTCAATTACATGGAAGCAGGTTTACTTACAGGTTTAGTAGTTTTCGTACTGGCATCATTTGTGGGGTTTGAGGTAATTAATAAAGTTCCCCCCACTTTACACACTCCCTTGATGTCTGGTGCTAATGCTATTTCTGGCATCGCAATAGTAGGCGCATTGCTGATTACGGGTGGTAGAGACTGGAATTTAGTGACAATTTTGGGCTTTATTGCCGTTATTTTAGCCACTGTGAATGTTGTTGGTGGTTTTTTAGTCACTGACAGAATGCTGCAAATGTTTAA
>JBHJNX010000231.1:0-2542 GCA_050330335.1 Pleurocapsa sp.
CGGCATTTTTGCCCAATTATTTCCGAACAGATGCAGCTATTTTCTATGAGAGAGAGCGTTGGAGAGCAGGACTCAATTTTACCAATCTGTTTGATGAAACTTACTATGAAACTGCTCAAAGTAGAGACATTATTTATTCTGGTGCGCCTTTTACTGTACAAGGAACAGTATCAGTAGAGTTTTAAACAGTAGCAAGTAGGTAGGAGCGAACTGCCGTTTGCCCCTACAAGTAGCTTAAAAATTTTCTCTCATGTTCAAACTACGCCATTTACTAATTATCGGAATCTCTACCCTGATCTTGATTGTAGCTTGCGATCGCCCTCCTGATTCTCTAAAGAGCGATCGCCTAACACTACTCAAACCAGATTTAATCTTAGGAGAAGAGTGGAACAATAAAGATGAATATTCTTTACTGACTCAAATTGCCCCGACTTTACTATTTAGCGACCTCAAAAATCCCGATGAAGTTCAATCTTGGCAGCAAGATATCGACGGAATTGCTAAAGCTTTGGGGAAACAAGACCAGAAGTTAACACACATAATTTATAAAATACAAAATTATTCCGTTTAAGGCTCAAAAAATTCCGTTTAGGAGTTAAATTCAGTCAAAGTTTTCGATAAACTCGTTCTTAATCTTATCAATGTTTTGGCTAAAGCCCATCAGTATGCAAGGGTTAACTACAAATTCTATTCTATTTAGGTGGTATCAAGCACTTTGATACTTAATTGTTTACTTGTTACTTGCTACTTGCTATCTGCTAATTAATTTTATGGAAATTACCCTCAAGCAATATGGCAATCTTCTAGCAGATTATTTAAAACCCCAACAAGGACGAGTAATTAAACTGACGATCGCTCTTTTAAGCAGCATTGCCCTACAAATTCTCAATCCCCAACTGTTGGGATACTTTATCGATACTGCGGTAGCAGGTGGCGCGACAAAAACTTTAATTACTATTGCCTTACTATTTATCGCCATAGCAGTGTTGAATCAAGTTTTAGCAATTTTGACTACTTATCTGAGTGAAACGGTAGCTTGGACTGCTACTAATGCTCTCTGTATAGATTTAGCAGAACACTGTTTAAAGTTAGATCTTGCCCATCATAAATCACGCACCCCAGGGGAATGGGTCGAACGGATCGAGGGTGATGTAGTGGCATTATCTCGCTTTTTTTCCCAATTGGTAATTCATGTTTTGGGTAATGGCATTTTATTAATTGGTATTTTAATTATCCTGTTGCTAGAAGATTGGCGGGCGGGTTTAAGTTTGTCGATCTTCTCCTGTTTGGCACTGTTAATTTTACTAAAAGTGCAACGATTTGCTGTTATACCTTGGACTAATTACCGTCAAAAGAGTGCCGAATTTTTTGGCTTTATTGGTGAACAGATCGCTGGACGAGAAGACATTCGTGCTAATGGTGCTGTGGGCTACGTGATGCAGAGATTTTATCGCACCTTACAAAGTTGGTTGCCCCTCTATCATCAAGCTCGTTTTACCAGTACCTTACTCTGGTCTGGTAGTGTAGGAATGTTCACTATTGGTAAGGCGATCGCTCTTGCCCTTGCTGCTTATCTCTGGCAACGTCAAGGGATTACTATTGGTACTGCCTATCTGATCTTTTACTATACTAATCTACTTAGTCAGCCGATCGAGCGCATTCGGGAAGAATTAGAACAACTTCAGCAAATTGAAGCTAGTATCTACCGCATCCGCGAATTATTTCAACTGCAAACTAATTTAGAAGACAACGGACAAATTCTTTTATCATCAGCAGCACTCTCGGTTAGGTTAGAAAACGTCTGGTTTAGTTACGATAAGTTATTGGTCACTGGTCATTCGTCATCAGTCATTAGGGAGCAAAAAGACGGACAAAAGACAAAAGACCGACAATGGACATTACAGGACATCTCTTTTAACCTTCCTGCTGGTAAAACTTTGGGACTATTGGGACATACTGGCAGTGGTAAAACTACCCTCGCTCGTCTCCTGTTACGATTTTATGATGTCGATCGCGGAACAATCGGTTTAGGTAATGTAGCGATCGCTCAAATCCCCTTATCAGAATTGCGTCAACGGGTGGGGATAGTAACTCAAGACGTACAGCTTTTTCAAGCCAGTATTCGCGATAATCTAACTTTCTTCGATTCTACTATTGAGGATGCAGAGATTTTATCGACGCTAGAGTTATTAGGACTTACAGGGTGGTTGCGATCGCTTCCTCAAGGTTTAGATACTATCCTCAATTCCGATAGTAGTGGGCTTTCTGCGGGACAGGCTCAATTGCTCGCTTTTGCTCGTGTGTTTCTCAAAAATCCTGGTTTAGTAATTCTGGATGAAGCATCTTCTCGACTCGATCCCACAACAGAGGTATTAATCGAACGGGCGATCACGCAACTGCTCCAACATCGTACCGCAATTATTATCGCCCACCGCCTTAAAACCATACAACGAGCCGACCAAATCTTAATTTTAGAACGAGGAAAAATTATTGAATATGGCGATCGCTCTACCCTAGCGAACAATCCTCACTCGCGATTTTA
>JBHJNX010000232.1:0-22594 GCA_050330335.1 Pleurocapsa sp.
TTGTTTGGGAAAAATCGTACATTTACCATCAACTGTTGCATCGATGATCTGACGACCATTGAGCCAAAAATGAGCGTAGGCAATTTTATAATATTTTTCTGAACCTGCTAAATCAGGTAAATGCCATCTCACTCCTTGTCCAAAATAATTAGGATGAAAATGATTAGGATCGTCTCCTGAAGAAGTTATTTCTTGATGGGGTGTTCCTTGAGTAATAAAATTGTGATCAACTCCAATTAAAATTACAGTTTTAAATCCCATGTAATAGGCTAATTGCATAGTTACATAAGTAACAGTATTTCCTTCATTAATTCCTAAACTGGGATCGATACTAAAATCTGCACCTTGATAAGGATGAGTTTTAATAAAAATAATATCTTCTTGGGGTTGTATGTAGGGATATCCTCGATTACTAATAAACTTAATACAGGGCAAAGTTTGAATTATAGCTGCATTTTGTTCTAGCACTAAACTGTTGACTGCTACATAATACTGAGGTATAAAATTCCATTTTTCAAAACCCAAATAAATCTTATTCAAACCAAAACAAATTTCATCTTTTAAAAAAGATAAATCCATTTTATTTAAACTCGAACCATTACCAATAATGACACAACGTTCTCCTTGGTGCTTGTTTTTTAGACCTTGAATTTTTTGATTAGATTGTTTTAAAATTCTTACCAGTTCGGATAAATTATCAAGGTTACTATGCAAATCCATAGTTAAATTATTTTGAGACAAATTTAGATTCACGATTTTCTAGTACGAGTTTATAAGCTAAATAACATCTTTCGATAAGTGCTTGATGATTATTAAAAAACTCTGAAAAGTTGCGATCGCCACCGGCAATTGTTCCTTCTTCTGTTCCCAAAAACGGTGAATTGATTTGCTTAAAGCGTTGTTGTCGATCGGTGTATTTGATGGCCAAATCGCTTACTTTAGATGCTAATTCTGTTTCTAAAGAGTTTAAATTATCCCAAAGTTGTCTGTAAATAGTTAACAAAACTTGGGGTAAATTAGTTTTAACATCGCCATAGTCTAAAATTACACCGGGAAGTTGCTGGGATATTTGATGTACATATTGATAGGTTTGTTCGATGAATAAAACTAGTTGTTCACCTCCTAAATTTCGATACCAAGCAGGTTTGCGTTGCTGATAATTCATAAAAGAAGTTATCAGACTTTTAGGTTCTCTAACTAAATAAACTAACTTAACTTCTGTTCCCAAATTTTTGAGATGTTCTATTTTATCGAAAAAAACTTGAGTGTCAAAATTAAAAAAACAAGGGTGACATTTTTCAATAGCGTAGATTTTTTGTGTCACTTCTTGCAATGAAGCAGGTAAATCTGTAGATACATCAAAACGAGGAATTTTATTCCACACACCTGACTGTACTTCTATTTCATAAACGCCATCGGCACAATTAGATAGATCTACTGGATAACGTCGTCCATTAATCCCTAATTCTTGATAAAGTAATGCTTGAGATGAATATTCTACAAAAGGATGACACCTAATCGCATCGGATAGCCAAGTACTTCCAGAGCGATGAGCGGTAAGTAAAATCAATGCTTTGTCGGGAAGTTGGGTTTTTTTTGTCTTGAGATTAGATTTCTGGGAATTTTGTTGACGATCGCCTGAAAGGTTATTTGTTTCTTGAAAGTGTCGATTACAGTCTTTACACTTATATCTTTGGCGATCGCGTCTGCGTCCATTTTTAATAATGTTAGTAGAATTACATTGAGGACAATTTATCTGCTTGAAATTTCTTGGTTTTTCAACAGTTACTGTATTCACAATAAAACATCCTCAGATTTTAACTTACTATTCAGTACTCAATCTAGCAGTAGCTCCCCCGTCAACTACTAAAGACTGACCGGTCATAAACGACGATCGCTCGTTATCAATTAAGAAATAAATTGCTTCAGCAATTTCTGTTGGTTGTCCAACTCTACCGACAACGTGCTTTTCACCTAATGCAGCTACTAATTCATCACTATTTGTTCCCTGAACATGACCGCGACTCAAACCGGAGCGCAACATGGAAGTATCTACTGCACCTGGTAAGACTGCGTTGACTCTGATTTGGGGGGCAAGTTCTAGTGCTAAAGCCCTAGTCAATGCCATCATCCCCCCTTTGCTGGCCGCATAAGCAGCAATTTGGGTTGAAGTAGCGATCGCGTGAACCGAACTGACATTGGCGATCGCCCCACCCGATTTCATGAAGGGATAAATATAACGCACCGCTAAATAAACCGAACGCAAATTAACCCCCATGACCTTATCCCATTCTTCGGGAGTAGTTTCTACCAAAGGTTTGCAAATTTGAATAGCAGCATTATTTACCAGTCCTTGTACCTGTTTACCCGTTGCCGATATTTTCGCTGCAATAGTTTCCCAGTCAGCAACTTCCGAGACATCACCGCGAATAAATAGGTCTAGATCTGGTGTATTTTCTGGAGCTTCTTGAATATCAACACCAATAACATACCAACCAGAGCGATGAAATAACTGGGCGGTAGCTGCACCGATACCTCCTAGCACTCCAGCAATCAGAACAACTCGGCTCACTTAGCTTTTCTCCTTTTCACAATAGGTATTTAGAAAGTAAGGAGTAGGGGCGAATGGTGAGACAGTTGCGGTGGTGAGGCATTGCGGTCTTGGGGGTTTCCCCCATGAGCAAATGCCGAAAGGGTTCTCCGACATAAGCAAACTGTTGAACCCTTTAGGGCCATTCGCCCTTACAGAAACAGTTTATTCCTCAATCAATTTCCAATCCTTTTAACAGATTGTCTATGGCTAATTCATTGACTTTTAATACTGCTTCTTGGGTATGAGAGCCATTGTGAGTACCAAAAATACATTGGTCGAATTCTCTGAGAGGACTATCTACTGGCAGGGGTTCGACTTCAAAGACATCTAATCCTGCACCTGCTACTTTGCCCGATTTTAAAACTTTTACCAAAGCTGCTTCGTCAATCAAAGGACCGCGAGCTACATTAACAATTCTAACGCCATCTTTCATCAAACTAAAAGCGCGATCGCTCAATAGATGATGATTTTCCGCAGTCAGGTTGCAACATAAAACAATAAAATCAGATTCGCGGAATAGGGTGTCTAGATCTACTTGTCTGATATTTAGTTCTTCTTGAATGGATTTAGCAATGGGGATGACATCATAACCGATGACATTCATGCCGACGGCGTTACCCCGTACTACTGCACCGCGACCAATACTACCTACACCGACTACCCCAAGAGTTTTACCTCGTAAAGTCGTACCAGGAACTTGCAACCAACCACCTTCTCTCACAGAACGGTCTAAAAGATGGAGTTGTCTGGCTAGCATTAAAATATATCCGAATGCCACATCCGACACCTCATCAGCAAAGACGTTGGGAGTATTGACTACGGGAATATTCAGTCTTTTAGCGGCTTCTTTATCAATCGAATCAGTACCGATGCCCCATTTAGCTAAAATTTTGAGTTTTTTAGCTTTCTCTAAGACTTTGCCAGTAAAATGGTCGTCTCCCGCAATAATCCCATCAAAGCGATCAACTATCTCTAACAATTCCTCTTCGGTTAATTGCTGCACCATTTCGGGAACTTCCAATTCAATGCCTTTAGCAGCCAAGCGATCGCGATAGAGGTGGATGGTCTTTTGCAGGTGGGGACAACTAATTAATACCTTATAGCTCATTACATTTTCTCCCGTTCTTGATACAAAAATTCTGCCATCCGAAAATCTAATTCTTCGTCGATGTCTACTGCTTCGAGGCGATCAATTTCAAACATCAAAGGTCTGTTGCCAATACGATTGTGTTTGGTTTGCAAAATTTCTTTAGTAAAAATATACAAACAAGAGTTTTCTTCGTAAATTGGCGGTAAATCTTGAGTTCTGAGCAAAATTGCCGGATTATGGTTGACAGCCCTAGCCAGACCATCCCATAGCCTAGTTTGTAGACGAGTTACTCCAAATAGAGAATCATAGACGGGATAATTATCTAAAAACTGTCTGACAGCGCGATCAATAGTTTCAGGAAGCAGCAAAGGGTTAGTACTATGAGTCTGCAAGTAAAAATCTGCTTCTACTTGGGATACATCGTGAAGTAAGACATCATTCATGGGAGTCGTACCTTCTCTAAGATGTTCGGGGCGATGTAATAACTTAACTTCAGGAAAGTGTTTCGCTGCATCGTCTTGAATAAACGGGCTATCGGTGTCGATTACCACCACATCTATTAAAGGGCAAGCTAATAGACTAGCCACAGTACGATGGTATAAAGGAACTCCTGCAAAGTCTCGATAATTTTTGCCTGGAACTCGTTCGCTACTATGACGCATCGGCATCAACGCTGCAATTTTAGTGCGTTGGGATGGGGCATTTGCCTCTGAAGGAATGGTTAAAAGGTTTGATTCAGCATTAAATGTTGCCTCTTTTGTGGCAGAAGCAGTGGGATTGCTCATTAAATTACTCCTTAGATCGACAAAAATCTGCTAGCTAGCATATAGGCTCAACTATTGCTTTTCCAAGGTAAGCTCTTGCAGAAAAATCTACAATTAAATTACGGAAAAGATTAATAATGTTGTTTTTCCAACTGTCGTTCTGATAAGATGCTGGCATAGTCAATCAAGCGATCGCTATGAGCTTTTCTGTCTGAGTCAAAACGAACCATTTGATTGGGGTAGTAAAAAGTCTGCTTGAGTTGATTGTTAACCAGGTCGTGAAATCCTTGATAAGTTCCCCAAAATTGCATCAGGCGAAACACCAAAATATTTTTCAACTCTCTAATTAATACGCCATCGTGCCAAGCATGAAAATAATCACTAATGGTGTTACCAATAAAGAAACGGAGAAAGTCTCGAAATCTAAACTGCTCTTGTGGTAGAATCTGCTTTAAGGCGATCGCTTCTCGGCGATAACGATTATAGACGCGAGCAGAAGTTTCTTCGTGAACATGAACTATTGGCGCATCTGCAACATAAGCAACTTTATATCCCAACTGTTGAGCGCGTTTAGCCCAGTCTAAATCTTCTAAACCAGTTAGACTTTCGTTATATGGTATTGTGTTCCACAACGAACGGCGAATGGCAGCGTTAGCATTGTTACAAAAAGGATGGGGTTGTTCAAAATCCGATTGTTTAGGAAACCACTTAGCAAATACCTGATGTTCAGAATATTTAGTATATTCATTACCCTGTTGTTTGCCATAGGTTAAAGCCACCTGGAGATCGCTAAACGGTGCGAGCAAATGTTCTAACCAGTCTCGATAAACGGGATAAACGTGTGCGCTGGCAATAACAATAAATTCACCCCGCGCTTCTTGACAGCCAATATTTAATGCCCGACCAAAAGAGAATTCTTCGGGTTTAATTGAGATAATTTTAACTGGATATTTTGAAGCAATAGCAACTGTATTGTCTGTAGAACCAGAATCGACCAGCAAAATTTCTAAGTCCGATTCAGTCTGTTCTAAAATTCCCTTCAATAGTTTTTCGATATGCTTTTCTTCGTTATAGCATCTGATTAACAGAGAACACCTAGTCATTATTTTTCGGAGATTATTACTGAACTAACTGGAAAATGATCGCAACAATGAGAAGCTAGAAAAAAGCATTTCGGCTTTCATTCTAATGTGTACTTTCAAAAAGTCAACTCAATTTGAGCTAATGGTGAGACTAATGCTATGATTCGATCGCGCGATAGGCTAAAGGCTGCAACAGTAGCATCCATTCTTTTATTTCTGGTCGCTGAAAAATGCTATCGATAGTTTGTCGGAAATGGCGATCGCTTGGTGGAGTGAGATCGATTGAATTAGGACGCTCGTAATTACACACTATTTTAGGAAACCAAACTGCTCTACTACCTCTCAACATAGTTAAGCACAGTATAGCCTCTAAAAAACTAAATTGGTTGTTCAACTGAAAATTAAAACCATTAATTTGCTGCAATCGTTTTCGTCGCCATATTACTACATTGTTACTCAAGGGTTTCCAGATTTTATTCAGTTGCCAGATATGAATATTGTCTAAATCGGGTAATATTTCCCAGGGTACTTGCTCTTTTTGGCTGGATGCTTTGCTTATCTGACGACCACTCAATAATATATCCACAGTAGATGCTTCGTTTTCAAAACAGGCGATTTGCTGACTTAATGTATCGGTAAGTAAAAAGTCGCCACTAGTTAAAAATAAAATTAATTCTCCACGAGCAATATTTAATCCATAGTTATACGCCTCGATAATTCCATCTCCAAATCGATTAACGTAGCGAATGTATTGGCGATAAGGATGTAATAGAGTGCGAGTATTAAGATCAAGGTTATTACTATTATTGATCGCGATAATTTCGCACTGGGGATAATTTTGAGCTAGTATGCTTAAAACTGTTTTATCAATTTTAGTAGCACCTTCTGTTGTAACAACCACAACACTAATTTTAGGTAAATTTTGCGTTGTAGAAGATTTAATTAACCAGGTAGCGTCGGCAATATTTCCTTTTCCTTCGCATTGCTCCAAAGCTTTATTAATTTGTGCTTCCTTACCCATATAAGCTTCATTTTTACCTCCCCGAAGATGAGCATAATCGTGGTCTTGATGAACTACAGTATTAGTTAGACTAGCATCAACTACGGGATAACCGCGAGCTAGAGATTGATTGACCATCCAAGTATCCCAATAGCCCCTACCCACAGCAAATGAAGGAATATTTTGCCCTAAGTTTTTAGGAAATACGAAATAATCCTTGCAGTTTTGGGGAGCAAGACACCCCTTAATTTCAACCTTTTGTTTGAGACGTTCTTGCCAATCAGATTTAAATTCTAGATGTCGTTCGATTTCTAGATTCCATCTTCTACCAATAATTAAAAAATCTTTTAGCTGCTCAGTTACCGATGCGACAGTTAGGAGAAAGTCGTCGAACAAAATAAGATCGGCGTTAACATAAGCCAAAACTTCATGACTGGCTTGCCGATGTGCTTGAGCAAAAATGCCATCTAATAGAGGCGTACCATATTGATTGCGCTTTACTGAAGAAAAATGAATTAAACCTAATTTTTGAGATATTTCTTTAGTACCTAGTTCATCTCCAAATAAAATAATTTCTGGTCTAGGATTTAATAAAGTCCAACTAATAATTGCATTTTCTTGAATGATGCCAATATGACCTTCAAATGGCTTAGGAATTGCAAAAATAGTAATATTTGCCCTTATATCCCTTTTTAAATCGCAATATAAGTATTTCATCACACCCGATCTAGTTATGAAGCTTTGAGTAGTTAGTCATTAGCCCAAGCTATTTATTTATAACGATAAAAATTTGTAGTGACTACTGATCGCCTCTAATTCAAGCTAAATTTGAGTTAAAAAGCTCGAACTGAAGATAAAAAAACAAGGACGAACTATTGTCCGCCCCAATGCTTTGATAAACTTCATAGACGCTTGCTAAAAGCTAAGAGCTAAAGGCTTAAGCGCGAAGCGATTTTAATAAGCATCCTGTAATTCGTAAAAATCGGGAGAAACATAATCTTTACGTAAAGGCCAGCCAATCCAGTCCTCTGGCATTAAAATCCGTTTGAGGTTGGGATGTCCTTCGTAGATAATGCCATACATATCATAGCTTTCTCGCTCTTGCCAGTCTGCCGCTTTCCAAATCCAATACACAGAAGGGACTTGAGGATTTTCTCTGGGAAGAAAAACTTTCAAACGTACTTCTTCTGGTTCTTCTGCGTTGTCGCTAACTTTAATCAAATGATAAAAACTAACCAATTCCCTGCCAGCACCTAAATCATAAGCACCTTGACACTGAAGATAGTTAAAACCATAAGCATATAAGGCGGTAGCAATGGGGAGTAAAAACTCAGCTTCTACCTTAATTAACTCCACACCAGAAGTATCGGCTGCCAGAGCTTCATTGTCAAAGCCATTTTCAGTTAACCATGTTGAAGTCGTACCAGCCGCGACAATTTCCGTTGGTTCGGTATTTGCTTCGGTATTTGCTTCAGGATTAGTATTTTGTTCTTCAGTCACGCTCCACCTCCTCTGTTGAAGCTTCTTGTAAAGCTTCGGGAACGGGCATTCCCATCGCTTCAGCTAATTCTTTGGGTGGTGCTTGGCGAGTTGCAGATTGAATGTATGTACCATTTAAAATAGGCTGTACTGCCTTCATATTGTGGGTGGTACTGTAATAACGATGGGTTTGTTGTAACACTGTGGCTCTTTCTTGCAGAGACTCATTAGATATTTTTTTGCGTAATTTGATAATGGCATCAAAGATCGCTTCCGGGCGAGGAGGACATCCAGGAATATATACATCTACGGGAATTAGCTTATCCACACCTCTTACGGCAGTAGTAGAGTCGCTGCTAAACATACCTCCTGTAATAGTACAAGCACCCATAGCAATAACGTACTTGGGTTCTGGCATTTCTTCGTACAAACGAACCAAAGCCGGTGCCATTTTCATGGTAATCGTTCCCGCAGTAATAATTAGATCTGCTTGACGAGGACTAGAACGGGGAACTAAACCATAGCGATCAAAGTCAAATCGAGAACCGATTAAAGCGGCAAATTCGATAAAACAGCAAGCTGTTCCATATAACATCGGCCAGAGACTAGAAAGTTTCGCCCAGTTATATAGGTCGTCTACTGTAGTGAGAATAACGTTTTCTGATAAATCCTGAGTTACTTTAGTAGGATTTATCGGATTGAGAATTTTTTCTTGTTGTTGTTTTTCAAATGTTTTAGAAGTCATGACCACTCTAATGCTCCCTTTCTCCAGGCATATACTAATGCCACTACTAAAATCGCAATAAAGATTAAAGCTTCGACAAAAGCTAATAATCCCAAACGACTAAATGCTACTGCCCAGGGATATAAAAACACTGTTTCTACATCAAAAACGACGAAAACCAAGGCAAACATATAATAACGGATATTAAATTGAATCCAAGCACCTCCTACAGGTTCCATGCCAGATTCGTAAGTAGTTTGACGCTCTGGTCCTCCTGCTCTGGGTCTTAAGAGTTTAGAGGCAGTTAGAGCCAAAGCAGGGACTGCACTACAGATAAGTAAGAATCCCAAAAAATATTCATAACCACTGAGGACAAACAATTGTTATTTATTACTCCCTAATATTGTTTACTAATACTCCTTTACATTAATTCATTGTAATAGGGATTAGGCAAGGAGGAAGGATGGATGAAGGATGAATAGCTAATTATTTGGTTGATTTTTCGTGAAATATTTCTTTCATAGCTCGCCACAGTTCTTGTAGGATGCGTTTTACCTGTTTTTCTTGACGAGCCACCGCACTTCCTGCTTCTCCTAGTTTTTGTTCAAATTCATCTCGTTTTTGTTTGGCTGGTTCGGTAAAAACTTCGGGGTCTTCTTTGGCTTTTTCGTACCAAGTTTTAGCTTCGTTGAGGTATTTATTAACCTCTTCGTATTGTTCGCCATAGCGATTGGCTAGATTTGCTTGCACCACTGCTAATTGGGCTTTTAGTTGAGCATAGCGTTTTTGCAATAGGGCAAATTCTTCACTATCTTTAATCGCAACAATTGCTTCGGCGATCGCTTGAGTGACTTTATCGGTTTTATCGCTACTTTCTTCTTGGATTGTAGTTAGTGCGCCTTCAATTTCTTGTTGTAGTTCGGCTTCGTCTTTAACTACTTGAGCTTCTAAAGTTTGAATTTCCGATTGAGTTTGGGAGATAGCTTTTCTTCTAATTTCGCTAACTCCGTCAATTGCACCCTCAATAGCTTCGGTGACTTCTTCTCTAATTTCACCGCTTTTTTCCTGAAAAGTTTCCGTCACTGCCGCGATCGCATCTCTCACTAAACTGACGATTTCGGTTCGACCTTCTTTGACTTCTCCCACAGCTTGGGCGATCGCTCCTTTGACAATTTCACGAATATTTTCAGTTCTCAATTGTCCCGTCTGTTTGGCTTGCTCCAAGTCGGCAATAATTCTTTCTTTTCTAGATTCAGACATGAGTTCGTCCTCCGCTCTTTAAATTCAAGGCGATCGCGCTTTATACTTCTGAGTCTATCGTGAGGGATTAGCTATGGCATCGTACTGAAGGTAGAAAAAACCCTACACGAATACCTCGTGATAAATTATTTACTCTATTCATTGACTGTGTAGATTGATAATCTTCAATTGTTTTTTGCTCATTATCGATGGTTGATTGTTCTCTAGTTCATCGATAATTAGAGTAAGTAACAATACTCGATCGCTTGTCTTTCGAGAAGCTGAAAGTTGTTTCAAACCCACAAGAGAACATTACTTAAATAAAATGCTCGATACTCAATCAATTTTAGAAGTTTTGCGACCCGTACAAGACCCCGAACTACAGAAAAGTTTGGTGGATTTGAACATGATTCGCAATGTAACTGTAGATGGAGGAAAAGTTAGTTTTACTTTGGTATTAACTACTCCAGCTTGTCCCCTCAGAGAGTTTATCGTCGAAGATTGTCAAAAAGCAGTCCAACAACTACCCAATGTAGAATCAGTAGAAGTAGAAGTAACTGCTGAAACACCACAGCAAAAGTCTCTACCCGATCGCAGTTCTGTACCAGGAATTAAAAATATTATTGCCGTTTCCAGTGGTAAAGGGGGAGTGGGTAAAAGTTCGGTAGCGATTAATATTGCTGTAGCTCTGGCAGATAAAGGAGCGAAAGTGGGTTTGCTAGATGCCGATATTTATGGTCCAAATGCTCCTAATATGTTGGGTTTATCCGATGCTAAAGTTACCGTCAAACAGGGTAGCGACGGAGAAATTTTAGAACCTGCATTTAATTATGGTGTCAAATTGGTTTCGATGGCTTTTCTCGTTGATCCCGATCAACCAATAATTTGGCGGGGTCCGATGTTAAATGGAATTATCCGTCAATTTCTCTATCAGGTAGAATGGGGCGAACTAGATTATTTAATTGTCGATATGCCTCCGGGTACGGGAGATGCTCAGTTAACTTTAGCTCAAGCAGTTCCCATGGCAGGGGCGGTAATCGTTACCACTCCCCAAACCGTATCTCTGTTAGATTCTCGTCGCGGCTTAAAAATGTTTCAGCAACTAGGAGTTAATCTCTTGGGTATTGTAGAAAACATGAGTTATTTTATTCCTCCAGACCAGCCCGATAAACAGTATGATTTATTTGGTTCTGGCGGTGGTGAAAAAACTGCTCAAGAATTAAATATACCTCTTTTGGGTTGCGTACCTTTAGAAATTGCTCTTAGAGAAGGAGGAGATCGGGGAACTCCAATTGTCATTGCCGACCCCGAATCAGCTTCGGCTAAGGCTTTAATTGCCATTGCTGAACAGGTAGCAGCTAAAGTGTCTCTGGCTGCCTTAAGGTAGCAAGGGGTCAACAGTAATTAGTTATAGCAATCTTATTTGATTGGTCAGAATTTTGAGAGCTAAATGTTTATTGTCATTAGTTTTTCGTCATTTGTTTGCTCTTACATTTTGATTGCTATAGCTAAAAACTAATAACCAATGACTAATGACCAATAACTGCTTCTAAGTTGCTTTAAATTAATATGACAAACATATACTTTAGTTACGATGTTGTCTGATTTTGTTGTAATTTGAAGATTTATTTTAGTGCGATCGCAGTTCAATTATTATGACTACAGAAAAGGAGATTGCCAACAAAATAGTTATTTCTGTCACTAATTTATTTTATGCACCTGCCCGACAGTTAGAGGAATTACTGGCCAATACTCCAGGGTTTAAGGTTGAGCGCATTAGCCGTAACTTAGAAGATTTAAGTAACTCAGACATAGTAATAAAATTTATTACCATAGCAGATCTATCTAATTTAGCTTGGTTAACTCGTTCTTTTCTGGAAACTGTTCGTTGTACTAAAGTCCAAAAATTAGCCTGGATAACTCCCACTTGTCCCAAATCTAGTCAATTAGGCAAAAAATTGGCACAAGCTGCCAATATGGTGACACATACTTTTCCAGATGCTTTTATTTTACATCATGCTCCCTTACTCAGCGATCTATTTCAATCTAACCCGGAAATCACCTTTCGCCGTACTTTATCTTTACCACTTCAAGACCGTTCTATACCCTGGTTAGCTCCAGAAGATTTAGTCAAAGCAATTTATCAGTGGTTATTAAATAAGCAGAAGAGTAAACCGCCAAGTTTGTTAACAGGTGCAGAGAAGCTTACAGGAAAAGATTTAGCTGAAGCAATTTCTCAGGCTTTACAACGCAATTTAGACAGTCGTCGCTATGCTTTGCGCTGCTTCCGAGAGATAGACCGCGATCGCAATGGTCAAATAGATGCCAAAGAACTATATCCTTACCTATTCAATTTGGGTTACGACCGCGCTGCGGCTCAAAAAATGCTCGACCAAGCCGATACCAATAATGATGGCGCGATCGGGTTTACTGAATTTATCGAAGGCTTAAGACCACACCTAGAGAAAATCTTAGCTGATGTTCCCGACCGCGTACAATATGTCAATGTACCTCCATCTACTACACTTCATGATTTAATTGCTAGGGGAATGCCAGAAACTAACGCTCGTTCTTGGTTAGATTGGTTGGCTGCTATTCAAACATCGGAGTTACCTATTAGTGAAAATGCCAGTCTCTGGTTGGGAAGACCACCCATCTTAACTAAACATTGGTTGGAGCGTCATGTATTGAATTTTATTAATGTCTATATTTTGCCAGGACGGGGTATTTTAACCCTCCATGAAGGGATTTTTCAACATAGTTTGGCAATTTATACTCGTATTTTACAAAGTGACGGCCGTTTTTTAGTGGGAATGCACACTTTAGATGGACAGGCGATGGATTGGCAATGGTTACAAGAGGAGATGAACGATACTCAGGTGGTAACCTATGAGAACTCTTCAGGGGTTAAACGCATCCTGCAATTAAAAGACAATAAAATCGTTAGTTTATCGGTACGTGGTGAATGGTTGGGAAGACATTTAGCAACAGAATTATTTTTTGAACATACTACCCTACCTCGCTGGCAAATTAATCTATTTCGAGAATTAGGAGAACTGAAGCTAGAACCAAAAGCTACTTTGATGGAATCTGATTGTAATATTTGCAATTGTACCCAAATTACTTACGGCGAACTACAAAAATTAATTGCCAATGGTTTAGATAGTTTAGAAAATTTAGCCAATATTACTCATATCACTTTAATTTGTGGTGGTTGTCAGCCTTTAGTTGAAGAAATGTTAGGTTCGGCAAAACTAGCAGTTGCAGAATTAGTATCCAAACAGAGTTTAGGTCAAGACATTTTTCGTTTAACCCTACGTCCTGTAGAACAAGAAGTTATTGCTTCTCAACCAGGTCAGTATATTCTTATTCAAGGGAAGGTAGAAGGAATCTGGAGAACCAAAGGATATACTTTATCTTCTCGCGCCAATCAAACCGAAATTTATGAAATTACCGTAAAAAGAGACGAATTAGATTTATTTTCCTGTTGGTTGTGCGATCGCGTTGATGAAAATTCCCTATTGCGTATTTCTCACCCTGTTGGTATATCCTGTCTGACAGATAAATCTCAAGTTTACTTTTTTGCTGCCGGAATGGGAGTTGTACCAGCGATCGCCATGATGCGGACTTTAGCTGACCAAAATGCAGAAGAGAGCGCAACTGAAGACAGAACTCAGTTTCATCTCGATTGGTCTGCACCCTATCCCGAAGATTTTGTTTTAAAAACCGAGCTAGAATGCTTAACCTCTAATAACAATAACTTGTTTGCCATCTTCCGTCCTACTAAGATTAAAGGCAGAATTACTGAAGCTGATATTGGCTATCAATATCCACCCAACGATAAAACGATAGCTTTTATTTGCGGTTCTCCAGCTTATATCGATACAGTGCAAGAATATCTCACAACTACGGGATGGTCGAATTCAAATATCAAACTACTAGCAATTCAGTAATCATCAAATTCACGTTGAATAAGTGTGGCTACCAATCCCGTCCAACCTGTCTGATGATTGGCACCCAAACCAGCACCATTATCACCATTAAAATATTCGTAAAATAGTAGCAAGTCTTGCCAATGAGAGTTGGATTGAAATAAAGAATTTTCTCCATGAACTGGACGATGGTTAGCCCTATTTCTCAGAAAAATTCGAGTCAGACGACGAGAGATTTCTGCTGCTACCTCTGCTAAATTCAGCCAATTACCCGACCCCGTGGGACACTCTACCTTAAAATCATCACCTAGATAGCGATGAAATTTTTGTAGAGACTCGATCAAGAGGAAATTCATCGGAAACCAAATAGGGCCGCGCCAGTTAGAATTACCGCCAAACATACCACTGGTAGATTCAGCTGGTTCGTAAGCGACTGAATGTGTTTCTCCATCGACATAAAAAGTGTAGGGAAAATCTTGATGAAACTTGGAAACAGAGCGAATGCCATAAGGACTGAAAAACTCATTCTCGTCTAGCATCCTGGTTAATATCTGTTTTAGTTTTTCTGGACTGACAATAGCTAGAAGTCGCCTAGCATCACTTCCTGTCTCTGTCAGGGAAGCAATATTACGTTCTAAGTTCGGACGATTATTAATAAACCACTCAAATCGTTTTTTGAAACCTGGAAACTTATCTAAAATAGACGATTCCAAAATTTCGACAGCAAAAAGAGGTACCAATCCCACCATTGATCGCACCTTTAAACGATGTCGCTCGTCATGGGGTGTATGGAGTACATCATAAAAAAACCCGTCGTTTTCATCCCACAAGTGGATTGATGTTCCACCGATGTGATTCATGGCATCAGCAATATACAAAAAATGCTCGAAGAATTTACTGGCAATGTCTTTATAGGTAGGATTAGTTTTTGCCAACTCCAGAGCAATTTCCAGCATATTGAGGCAGTACATTGCCATCCAACTAGTACCATCAGCTTGTTCGAGATAGCCCCCCGTTGGCAATTCAGAACTGCGATCAAATATACCAATATTATCTAAACCCAGAAAACCCCCCTGAAAAACGTTATTACCGTTGTTATCTTTGCGATTAACCCACCAGGTAAAGTTGAGCAGCAGCTTTTGAAAGACTCTCTCTAAAAAATCCGTATCGGCGCGACCATAAATTTCTTTTTCTATCTGATAGACACGCCATGTTCCCCAAGCATGAACGGGAGGATTAACATCACTAAAATGCCATTCATAAGCAGGAATTTGTCCGTTAGGATGCATATACCACTCTCTTGTCAGTCGATCCATTTGCCGTTTAGCAAAATCGGGATCGATCGCAGCTAGGGGAATGACGTGAAAAGCTAAGTCCCAGGCGGCAAACCAAGGAAATTCCCACTTATCCGGCATAGAAAGAATGTCATCGTTAAATAGATGTATCCATTCTTCATTGCGAGCATAATTACGATGGGGTTTCAGTTGGTTCGGATCTCCTTTGAGCCAATCTTCAACTACATAGTGATAGTATTGCTTCGTCCAGAGTAATCCAGCAAATGCCTGGCGTTGAATGTTACGAGCCTCTTGAGAAGTTACCTTGGGGGAAATGCGCTGATAAAATTCATCTGCTTCTTGTTGGCGACGCTCAAAGGTAGTTTCAAATTCCCCATCAAAGAGATTAATGCTATTTTGTGGAGAACTATCAGTTAAACGCAACCAAATAACCTGAGTTTCCCCTGCTGCCAAGGTTAGCTCGTAATGAGCGGCAACTTTAGTTCCTGATTGTTCTGGATTGACTGCTTCTGTTTTACCATGAATGAGATAATTCTCAATTCCATCCTTGACATAAGGAGAATCATTTTTTACCCCAAACAGACGTTCTTGGTTGGTTTCATTTTCTGTAAATAAAAGCTCTTGGGGAGTCTGACAGTAAAGCCATCGTTTGCCCAAAGTAGGATGGGAAGCTTCAATTACACTGACAGTATCATTGAACTTTATTGCTTGTAAATTCGGCTTTTGACTATTTTTATCCCACGACCAAATATTGCGAAACCATAGCGTCGGTAAAAGGTGAAGGGTTGCAGTATCTGAACCTCGATTTACTACTTCAACCTTAACTAAAATATCTTCATCAGTTGCCTTGGCATATTCTACGAATACATCAAAATAGCGATCACCCTCAAAAATTCCCGTATCTGCTAATTCAAACTCCGGATCGTGATATCCCCGTTGCTGATTTTCCTGAACCAGTTGATCGTAAGGAAAAGCCTTTTGAGGGTATTTGTAGAGATATTTCATATAGGCATGACTGGGGGTATTATCGAGATAAAAATAATACTCTTTAACATCCTCCCCATGATTTCCTTGAGGCCCTGTCAGACCGAATATACGTTCTTTGAGAATTGGATCTTGCTCGTTCCACAAAGCGATCGCCAAACACAACCGCTGGTGATTGTCAGAAATTCCCGCAATGCCATCTTCACCCCACCGATAGGCTCGCGATTGCGCCTCATCGTGAGGAAAATAATCCCACGCAGAACCATCTTTACTATAATCTTCTCGCACCGTTCCCCATTGGCGTTCACTTAAATAAGGGCCCCACCTGCGCCAGTAAGCATTGCGATCGCGGTCTTGTTTTAGTCTTTTTTCTTCAGCAGTCATTTATTTTTTTAAAGGATAGCTATCAGAATCAGTATAAAACCTCCCCTCACCAACCATAAAAGTTTGATTGGGTTGTTCTTTCGAGAATTTCTTGGTTCAGTAGAGAGGCTTGTAGTTAGTCCATTAAGGTTTGCGCCTCATAAAGCTTGAGTAGATATTTGTCTACCTTAATTAAATTGTTAATTAATTGAGAATATTTTGCAAAACTTGTATGATAAGAAGCTAATTAGATTTGTAGATTTGATAATTAGCGATCAAATCAAAAAAAAAGAGACTGGGGAATTACACTTCCCGAATCTCTAGTTAGTTTAAATAGTGTAAAACAATGTTAACAAAAAAAACTCTCAGGGCGATTTCGTATCGTTCGTGTTTAGTGGTGATTTGTTTTGGCGCACTAGCCATTAATAGCGGTTGTAATAATACCGCAACAACATCTCAAACTCAGCAAAATTCTTCAACAACAGTTACTAATACCCAATCCAACGATCTTGCTACGGCAGTGGTCAGTGATTTTGCTACTCAAGTAGTCATTCCTACCTATCAATGGCTAGAAACGGAAGCCACAGAATTAACTAAAGCCGTAAACACTTTTGTCGCTAATCCCAATGATGATAGTCTTCAAGCAGCGCAACAAGCTTGGTTAGCAACTCGTAATCCTTGGGAACAAAGCGAGGCATTTGCTTTTGGTCCAGCTGAATCCTTGGGTTACGATGGCGATTTAGATGATTGGCCAGTTAACGAAACAGATGTAACCGCAATTTTAAACAGTAAAGATGCTTTAACTCCAGAATACATTAAGGAATTACAAACTACTCAAAAAGGTTTTCATACCATTGAACTACTAATGTTTGGGTCAGATAACGACAAAACCGCGTCCGATTTTAGTTCAAGAGAATTAGAACTCCTTAAAAATCTTACTGTCGCTTTTCAACAAACTGCCACCGACTTAACTACAAGCTGGACAACAGGAGTCGATGATAATCCTCCTTATCAAGAGGTTTTAGCTAGTGCAGGAGATAGTAGTAATCCAGCCTATCCAACGGTTAATGCAGCCGTAGAAGAAATAGTACAGGGGATAATTGCTTGTCTTGATGAAGTAGCTAACGAAAAAATTGGTGAACCATTAAAAACCCAGGAAAATATTGGCTTGGAAAGCCGTTTCAGTCATAGTTCTGTGATTGACTTCCAAAATAACCTTCAAGGTGTTCAAAATGCCTATTTAGGGTCAGTGTCAGCAGCTAATACCAGTGGTCAAAGTGTTAGTAACTTAGTTGCCAAAGCCGATCCACAATTAGATCAAAAAATCAAAGGGGAAATAGAAGCAGCAATTCAAGCTGTGAAAACTATTCCCAGTCCCATTGAAACTCAACTAACAGAACCAGAAGTAATCAGCAAAATGGAATCTGCTCAGACTGAGATTTTAACACTACTTACCACCATGGAAGAGCAGGTTTTACCCATAGTGCAAAGTTAATACCAAGAATGTAGTTGAGATAAAGTCAAAAATACTTATTACTTATAATCTCAAATCCCCAAAAATTATAGATCAATGACGCTAATTACCCGACGATCGCCTGATCAACTGATGATTTTTCTTGCTTTATTCTTGCTAGCAGCTATTTTAGCAATTTTACTTGCTCGTTTTTGGCATAATCCTTCAGTAGATATACCTCTGGCTGCGGGAAAAACTACAGTATTTAATCGTACTTCTACTGCCTACGAACAACCTTCAGCAGGGTTATCACCAGAAGATGTAGTCAAGCATCGGGATGGAGATGTGGCTTTTGAAGCTGTATTTGTCACTGCACCAGCTAATGTCAATCCAGGTTTAGGGCCTTTGTTTAATAATGCCTCTTGTGCGGGTTGTCATCTCCGCAATGGTAGAGGATTACCAGAACCAGGACAACTTCTAGTTAGGGTAAGCGATACTAAACAATGGGATTTAGATAGTACTATTGATTCACTTCAATATCATCTCGAAGCAAACATTGATATCAGTAATACTCCTTCTGTGCCTGGGTTAGGTACGCAAATTCAAGACCAAGCTGTCTACGGGTATTCTCCAGAAGCAACAGTGCAATTAGATTGGCAAGAGACTAGAGGAAAATATCATGATGGTGCTAGCTATCAATTGCGATCGCCCCAAGTTAAGATTACTCTTCCTAATGGTGATATTTTACCCCCAGAGATTCAAACTTCTTTAAGACTTGCTTCTCCTGTATATGGCTTGGGTTTACTAGAAGCTGTTCCCGAAGCACAGATTAGGAAACTAGCTGACCCCGAAGACAGTAACCAAGATGGTATTTCCGGTCGCGTTAATGAGGTTTGGGATGTTCAAACTCAATCAGTGGCTTTAGGCAGATTTGGTTGGAAAGCTAATAATCCCAATCTGCAACAACAAAGTGCCTCGGCTTACGTTAATGATATGGGGGTAACTAATCCCCTCTTTCCTGAAGTTGACGGTTCGATGGATATCGATGAGGAAACTCTGACTTTAGCTACTTATTATGTCCAAACTCTAGCCGTACCTGCCCGTACCCTATTAGACGATCCCCAAGTACAACGGGGAGAAAAATTATTTAACACAGCTAACTGTGCCGCCTGTCACGTAGCCACTTTAACTACAGGAAAATATCAAATTCCTCAATTAGCCAATCAAACCATTCATCCCTATACTGACTTGTTACTCCATGACATGGGAGAATCATTAGCAGACCATCGTCCGGATTTCCAAGCTACAGGAACAGAATGGCGGACACCACCTTTATGGGGTATCGGTTTAACTCAAACTGTTTTACCCTACTCTAGTTTTCTTCATGATGGTCGCGCCCGTACCCTAGAAGAAGCAATTCTTTGGCATGGTGGAGAAGCAGAAGCCTCCCGTGAAACTTTTCAGCAGATGTCAGCATCAGACAGACAGGCTTTGGTGAGATTTCTTCGTTCCTTGTAATCAGATAAAACTTCTTTGCGTTTAATTGCTAATTAGCTAACTTTTGTGGTTTAGTTAGAACATTAGCGTATCAAAATAAGGCGATCGCCACTATGAAAAAACCTCTTTTTACCCTAGTACCAGTTGGTTTTTGTACTTTGGGGTTATTTACTACTACTTCTGCAATGGCGCAAATTACCCCCGATGGTAGTTTACCGACAACTGTAGAACAGCAAGGAAACGTTACAGAAATTACTGGGGGCGGACGAGCGGATGATAATCTATTTCATAGTTTTAAAGATTTTTCTGTTAATACAGGACAGGAAGCTTTTTTTAATAATGCTTTAGATATCGTTAATATTTTGTCTCGCGTTACAGGGGGCAATATTTCTAATATCGATGGTTTAATTCGCGCCAATGGTACGGCTAATTTATTTTTACTCAACCCAACGGGGATTATTTTTGGTAACAATGCCAGATTAGATCTTGGTGGTTCGTTTCTAGGGAGTACCGCCGCAGGTTTACTATTTAATGATGGTAGGGAATTTAGTGCGGTGAATAATTCTGCACCAATTTTAACTATTAATGCACCCATCGGTTTAAATCTTAGGGATACTACTGGCAGTATTAATAATACGGGTAATTTAAGTGTCGATCGCGATTTAACTTTAGCTGCGGGAAATTTAGATTTACAGGGACAACTTACAGCAGGAGATAATTTAACTTTACAGGCATTAGATACATTAACTATTAACGATAGTCTGAATAATCCCTTTATCGCCGCCGCCGGAAATCAATTATCCCTTCAAGGCGATCGCAGTATTAACATTTCGGTGTTAAATAATCTTGATAGTGGGATTTTTGCAGGTGGAGATTTAACCTTACGCAGTGACAACCCTGTAAGCGGAGATGCCTATTTTGCCAGTGGGGGAAATTTTCGCATCGAACGATTAGATGGCAATGACGGAGAATTTATCAGTTTAGAAGATCCCGTAGTGCGATCGCTCGGTGATGTCAGTTTTCAAAGTTATCAGGGGGCATCCCTACATATTTTTGCTGGTGGTAGTGTGGCAGTAACAGGAGATATTCAAATTACAGGCACTGATAATACTGCTAATGCCATCCGAGAAAGGGTAAGTTATGGCAATAATCGGACAATTAATCTTGATGGTAGCACCACTCCCACTTTAGATATTCGTGCTGGGGTAGGGGATGTGGGAGAAGCAGACATCTCTGGTAACTTTAATCCTAATACTTCTAACACCCCCACTGGAAGTCAAATTGATATCGGTGGCATCATTATCAATCCAGGTGGTACGGTATTTCTCACCAATCAATATCAACCTAATAATAATTTACCTGCTGGTGCAATTACAGTGGGAGGTATAGATACTAGTAATCCTTTTGGTGATGGAGGGGAAATTGCTATCGATTCTCGCAGTAGCATTAATATTTCAGGAGAAATCAATACTTCAGCGATCGCTAATGCTCAATTAACTACAGTAGCAGGGCTGCAAACTTCGCCTCAAGTTACCATTGAAGCTGGTAAAGGTGGTGCAGTTTCTCTCTTTGCTGAAGATAATATTAGGACAGCAGATATTAATACTGCTTCTAGGTTAAATCTAGAGTTAAATACCGAAGTAGATACTATTGAAGAAGCTAACTCTATCGGTGCTGTACCTCAAGCTATAGTGAGCTCTGGTGGTGCTGGAAAGGTATTTGTAGCAGCAGATAATAATATCGATATCCGCAATATAAATTCTAGTTCGGCGATCGCTTTAACTGCCGATTCTATAGTTAACGATAACTTTTCCATTATTGCTGCTCTATTAGAACTAGATGCGAAAGATGGTGGAGATATTACTCTCGATGCAGGTAATAACTTAAGAGTTAATAATTTGGACTCTAGTTTAACTGTGAGCGATCACGTTAATAGCAATGTCACTACTACACCCAATATTACTCTGGCAGTGTCGAGGTTAGATCTGTTTATTCCTCAAACTACCATTGGCTCAGGGGGAAATATTACCTTAAAAGCGGGCGATCGCTTGAATGCGGGTAATTTAGATACTTTTGTGAATTTAACTAATAAAACCGATCACTCAATTAAAGTTGAAGCAAACAATCCCAATGCTTCTCCTCCAAATCGAGCAGCTAGAGCAATTTCTAATGTTACCGTTGATTATCAAAATGTCACTATAGGTAACGGTGGTGCTATTACTTTAAATGCTAAGCAAGCTACCGCAGGAGATTTAAATTCCAGCCTTACTGTAGTTTCTGAAAACGATCGTTTTGCTGAAGCTAGAGCCATTAACAATGCCAGTGCGCTGGCTAGTTCTGACAATAATATTAATATTAGGGCAAATGCAGGTAGTCCGGGAAAGATTACTTTGAATATTAACAACAATCTCAATATCGGTAACTTCAATTCTGCTGCTACCAGTAGGGGAACTAATAATACTGTTCCCGTAGCATTTTCTGACAATCCAAATCAACAAGCCTTAGCCAGGACTGACTTCACAGGTAGGAATGCCATCTTTTTCGCTCCTGCGGTCAAGTTTACCTTTGTTCAACTTAGTTTAAATTCCCCCGACGTAGATAATGCCAAAGTTGTAGCCGAATTACCCCAAGGTGCGATCGCTCCAGTAGACTTTAATACTTGTCCAGTTAATCAAAACGACTTTGCTAGGCAACCGCAAATCCCTGAACCTATCGATACTTCCATTGGCAAAATTTACCCAGCCAGAGGCATTATCGTCGAAGGGGACAAAATTATTCTTACTCCCTATCCTACTCCTAACATTGCTCCACGCAACCCAGTACAACTCAATAATTGCCGTTAGTTGACATACTCCCTCGTCCAGATGCGAGGGATTTTCCTCAACTCAATAAATCCTTAAGAGAAGGGAGCTTTTTATCCTGACTGCTGCCTACAGCCAGCTTTTTAATTAGCACTGCATTTTCTAATTAATTACGCCTACCTACTTAACTCTCTTGCCTACTTCTGACCTTCTTGCCAATACTATTCAAGCGCGGTTACATAATTTAGTAGCAATTGATATTTTGACCTTTATTTTCGGGAACAATACAATTAATCGT
>JBHJNX010000233.1:0-6439 GCA_050330335.1 Pleurocapsa sp.
TGCCATTGAATTTTACCTCCGTAGAGAAATATTACGCGATCGGCAGTACGACGAATGGTACTATTTTGGTGACTGACCATAATATAAGTACCGCAACCGCGATCAGTACCTTGCAATTCTCTGACTAAATTTTCAATTATCGTCGAAGCAATGGGATCTAAACCTGCGGTAGGTTCGTCATACAAAATAATTTCAGGGCGACTTTTAAGATCATCTGGATTAGACATAACCGCACGTGCAAAGCTAACGCGCTTACGCATACCACCAGACAATTCGGAGGGATACCTGTCATTTGTTCCTGCTAATCCCACCATGTCTAATTTTTCGTCAACTAACTGTTTGATTTTACTATTACTTAAATTAGTGTGTTGATAAAGAGAAAATCCTACATTTTGTTCTACCGTCAGGGAGTCAAACAGTGCTGCTTGTTGAAACACCATACCGATACCGATAGGATCTTCGCCATCTTCAATTAAACCCTTGCGTTTTTGTCCGTTAATATAAATCCCTCCTTTGTCTAGGGGAAGTAAACCGGCAATCATTCTCAAAATAGTAGATTTACCAGTACCCGAAGGACCGATAATCACCAGTGCTTCTCCACGATAAATTTTTAAATTAACGCGATCAAGAATGACATTATTACCAAAAGATTTACTAACTCCTTTTAGTTCGATCAAAGGTATTTCTTGATTATCGGCAGTCATCACCATAGGTTAGAAAGTACATTGCTTCGAGAGACGCAATATAACATCCGTCTCTGTGAATTGCTGTTATTCTTCTTGTTCTAACCCAAAAATACGCGCCACTGATTTAGCTACTTTGTAACCAGAGTCAATCGATTCTAACGGGTCTTTTCGCAAGCGATGACGCAAACTGAGAACGATAACTCTCCGAATATCATCGATAGTAACATCGGTACGTCCTTCAAAAGCCGCGATCGCTTTAGCTGCACGGTTGGTGACAATATCTCCCCGTAAACCGTCTACGTCTAGTTCGGAGCAAATTTCAGAAATTTTAAGCCGTAAATCGTAATCAATATTTACCTGGGGTAGTAATTGCTGTGCTTGAACGATTTTTTCTTGTAATGCTATTTGTTCTTGGCTGTATTTGTCGCAAAATGCTGTCGGATTGCGGTCGAATTCGGCTCTTTGTTCGACAATCTGTACTCGCAGATCTGGTTCTTTGACAGTGTGAATTTCGGCGTGCATTCCAAAGCGGTCTAGAAGTTGGGGACGTAACTCACCTTCTTCTGGGTTTCCTGAACCTACCATCACAAATTGAGCGGGGTGACGAATAGAAATACCTTCTCTCTCTACGGTGTTCCAACCACCAGCCGCCGAGTCTAATAATACGTCTACTAAGTGATCGTCTAAGAGGTTTACTTCGTCTACATACAAGATACCGCGATTGGCTTTAGCTAGTAACCCAGGTTCAAAGGCTTTTACCCCTTCAGAAAGTGCTTTTTCGATATCGATCGTGCCGCAAACTCGATCTTCGGTTGCTCCCAAAGGTAAGTCAACCATTTGAACTTTTTTCCTAACAATTTCTAGGGGAATTTGTTGTTCTAGTTTCTCTTTAACTTCATCACTCATTAAGTCAGGATCTTGGGGATCGCTATTAAAAGGATCTCCTGCTATTACTTCTATTTCAGGTAATAAATCAGCTAAAGCGCGAATAGTAGTGGATTTTCCTGTACCACGATCGCCCATAATCATCACACCACCAATTTTGGGGTCGATGACATTGAGTAATAAAGCTAATTTCATTTCTTCTTGTCCCACAATAGCGGTGAAGGGAAAAACGACGCGACGGGTTTTAGGGGGTGCGGAAAGTGCTGCTGTCATAGGAGGTTAATCGTAATATTTTCTAAACTCAATACTGTTAATTATTTTTTTTTAGAAGCGTACTTTATTGTGCCATGTTTTTGGTGCGTTACGGTGCGGGAACAATGATGTAACCAGTACTCCCATCTCCTAATACCAAGTTTTTTACCGTTCCCCAATACCACCAGTGAGCGGCTATATAAGCACAGATTAGGCTATCTAACATATCTTCTACGGTTTTGAGTTCTTTTCCCCTAAGGCGATCGCTCCACGTTGGTATAGAATAATCATTTAAATTTAAAACTGGTTCTTGTTGGGGTAAAACATCATAAATATAGTGACGTAATTTCTCTAGTTCTACTTGACGTTGAGCTAGTGTACCTTTTTTATATTTTAAGATTTTTTCCAACTTAAATAAATTAATCATGGCGGGATGAGGAAACACTTCTATTTGATATCTACCTAATTGTTGGGGTTTAATTATTGGGGCGTGATTAAAATTTCTGGCTATTAAACTCTTCCCTAAACCTACAGTGCGATCGGCAAAAGGACGACTTAAATTGGCTGGATAACACCCTGCATGATAACGACCAAAATACTTGTGAGTTAATTTGTCTGCCAATCTCATTCCCGTTGGATTAATAATAATTGTCGGGGCATCTACAGCAATTAAACCTGGTTCTTGTGACGGTATCCACTTATCTATCCAGGTTAAAATTTCTGCTATTTCTAATTTAGTTGTAAGTTCTAAAATCTCTAATTGTTCGTCTTGCCAATTCAAACAACATAAACCACTCGCACCAGATACCCAACCGAGATCGATACCAATAAATTTCATGGTTTTAAACTGTTATTAGTAATTGCCGCAAAACCTTTGGTAGTTGAGAAAATGCGATCACGCTAAAACTAATTCTGTATTCTGTTTCCAACACAACTTTGCCTTTTTGTCAATTATGTATTTATACTCAATCAATAAGCTTGAGGCAATTTTAGTTAACTTACGTAAACTATCGAAAAGCTAAATATCGGTCTAAGTATTACCAGTTATGGTTTTTGACTCTTTTAATAAATGTAAATTTTAAAAATTGGTAAAAGAAAAGCAAGTTACATTCTTAAGATCATAAAAAAGTGTAACTTAAATTACATAGACTTACACTAACGTAGATACGTTATCAAAATCTAGACATTCTCAATAAGTTTTTAAGATTGTTTTTAGATTTAATAATTCTTAATTTTTATTTTTTCTGTAATGGTTGTTGTGGGGATATTCAATTGTCAGTTTTTTCAGTAATCAATTCAATGTTCAAATGGGGGGGATTTTGCTTTAAACTGTGAGATGGCTCACATAATTAATTCAGAATTCATAGGACAGAATGGACATCGGTCAAAAAGTAAAGGTATATCGTTTGAGAGACAAAGTAAACGGTCAAGTATCTGACAAATTAGGCAAAATAGGTACGATTAAAGATTATAAAATGACTGATGGTAGCGGCGTTGGGGTAATCGTTCAGTTTGACGACAGAACTGCTACTTGGTTTTTTGAAGATGAAATTAAACCAGTAGATTAGTCATAATAAAGCCAACTGGAAAATTAAAAGAAGATTTAATAAAAATATGTCCTCGATCGTCACCTTTTTAGGTAAAGGCGGTACTGGTCGCACTACTTTGGCCATTGCAACTGCCAAAAAACTAGCAGCAGAAGGGAAAAAAGTCCTCTTATTCGGGCAAGATTCAGGACCGTCTTTGAGTATTGCTTTGGGTGTAATCGTAACTCCCGAACCGCAGTCAATAGAGCCTAATCTTTCCGTAGCGCAATTGAGTGCTACCACAGAGCTAGAAAAAAATTGGGAAGAAGTTAAAAAAATCGAGGCAGAATATTTGCGATCGCCAATTTTAAAACAGGTATATGGTCAAGAATTAGGGGTTTTGCCCGGTATGGATGCTGCTTTGGCTCTCAATGTTCTACGAGAATATTATCAGAGCGATGGTTATGAGGTGATTGTCTACGATGGTTCGGGGAATATGGAAACCTTGAGAATGTTGGGTATGCCAGAGATTCTTAGCTGGTATTTTCGCCGTTTTAAAGGTATTTTTACCGAATCAGAGATCGTTAAAACTCTTTCCCCTTTCGTACAGCCAGTTAGCAGTGCCATTCTCAATGTATCTTGGACTCCTGACGATCTGCGCCCGAATGCCAACAATCGGGCCAATCAAATACTGAAACAAGGGATAGAAGCCATCGAATCGGGCAGAGTAATCGCTTATTTGGTAACTACTGCCGACCAAGCAGCGATCGCCACTGCTAAATATCTTTGGGGTAGCGCGCAACAAGTAGGTTTGACAGTAGCAGGAGTATTCCTGAATCAAAGTTCTGTAACAGACGAGCTTGCAGCAGAATTTAATCCCCTAACCGTTACTTCTATTCCTCAAGTTGATGGTAATCATTGGCAGAGTGCCAGGGATGATTTACCCGATTTAAATCAGAGGGCAGAAGCACCCAAACCAACGGCGATCAAAACTACAGAGGGTAAAATCAAGATCTTTTTGCCTGGTTTTGCGAAAAAAGAAGTTAAATTAACTCAATATGGCCCTGAAATTACCGTCGAAGCAGGAGATCAACGGCGCAATATCACCTTACCTCCTAATTGGCGCGGTAGCTCGGTGACAGGGGCAAAATTTCAAAACGGCTATTTAGAAATAACAATTGGTTAAAACTAAAACTAGCATTTAAGATTACTATGTCCGATACTCCATCTAATCCCGCAACTCAACAAAGCGATAGCGGCTCGAAAACTCGCCAACTCCTTGGCATGAAAGGCGCAGCAATTGGCGAAACTAACCTGTGGAAAATTCGGCTACAACTGATGAAGCCAATTACTTGGATTCCCTTAATTTGGGGGGTAGTATGCGGTGCGGCTTCTTCTGGCAATTTTATCTGGTCTGTAGAAAATATTCTCATAGCAGCCGCTTGTATGTTACTTTCAGGCCCTTTGATGACTGGTTACACTCAAACCGTCAACGAACTGTATGACCGCGAAATTGACGCAATTAACGAACCCTATCGTCCCATTCCTTCGGGGGCAATTTCAATTTCTCAAGTTGTCGTCCAAATTTTTGTCTTGTTAGTGGCGGGAATTGCAGTTGCTTATGGCTTAGATGTAGCAGTAGGCCACGAATTTCCTACTATTACCTGTATTGCCATGGGCGGTGCGTTTATTGCCTACATTTATTCTGCACCACCGTTAAAACTTAAGCAAAATGGTTGGTTGGGTACTTATGCCCTGGGTTCGAGTTACATTGCCCTACCCTGGTGGACTGGTCACGCTTTATTTGGTAACTTAAACTGGACGATTGTCATTCTGACGTTAATTTATAGTTTTGCTGGATTGGGAATTGCTATTGTCAATGACTTTAAAAGTGTCGAAGGCGATCGCACTTTGGGTTTAAAATCTCTCCCTGTGATGTTCGGCGTAACTACTGCGGCTTGGATTTGTGTTATCGCGATCGATGTATTTCAGATCGGTATTGGTAGTTATTTAGTTGCCATTGAGGAAAATCTCTATGGGGCGATCGTTTTATTGTTGGTAATCCCTCAAATAACTTTCCAAGATATGTATTTCTTACGCAATCCTCTAGAAAATGATGTCAAATATCAAGCCAGCGCACAACCATTTTTAGTTTTAGGAATGTTGTTTACTGGTTTGGCTTTAGGACACGCGGGTATTTAGTCAAAACCATCTCTCCTCAAAGCAGAAGCTCTTGATCGCGTTAACTTTAACCAGCACCAACTGTCGAATTTAAAACAGGCATGGCAAGAAAATGCGATCGCTCAATTTTTAGATGCAAGTAAAAATGTCAATAATCACAGCAATTCGAGGCATCTTGGCTAGCATAACATTAATTCTCGATCGCTAACAATCACTTTATGGTAATTAACATCTGTGAGATGATGAAAAGTTACACAGATTAATAAACGGAGATAAAACATGGCGGAAATTCAATTTTCTAGAGGTATAACTGAAGAAGTAGTTCCTGATATTCGCGTTACTCGTTCCAAAACTGGTAATACTGGTATGGCTACTTTCTATTTTGAAGACCCCAAAATTTTAGCTAAAGATAGTACCGATGAAATTACAGGAATGTATTTAATTGATGAAGAAGGAGAAATTGTTAGCCGAGAAGTTAAAGGTAAATTTGTTAATGGAGAAGCTAAAGCAATTGAAGCTAATTTAGTTATGAAATCCACCGATGAATGGGAGCGTTTTATTCGCTTTATGAATAGATATGCAGAACAACACGGGTTAGGTTTAAACAAAGCTTAATATTCAAATAATTTAGACTTAAAATAACAGCTAATAGACATTAGCTGTTAGCAACTTTTTCAATTTTTTAAAATTCTCTTTCCGCACGTCAAAATGTAATATATTGAAATCATATTCTCTGCCCAGTTGTGAGATTGCCAAGATCGAGAATAGAATTATTGAGTATAAATACTCAATAACGGCTAAAAAAATCTAGAGACTTTGATTAAAAAATACTATTTACCTAATTGAAAAAAAGACAAAATGAGCGATAAAATGATTAGAATCAACATAATTATTCAAGTTTTATTTGAA
>JBHJNX010000234.1:0-26977 GCA_050330335.1 Pleurocapsa sp.
ATTGATGATTTACCACTACCACTTACTCCGTGAATAAATAGATAAGGAAGAATGCGACATAAAGCAGAAGGCACAAGGTAATAAGTAGCCAATAAATCATAATGGTCATAGGGCAAATAAACGCATGATGAGAGAATTGATAGAAGGTTCTGAGGTAGGTCTAAATCAAAGTCATAGATGGTTTTCCAACTATTATCAGCGGCTTCATTCTCTTCCCTCATCAATTTGCTGAAGTTGGGGATATTCATACAAAAAACTTATGGTTGCAAACTAAGAAACGATGGCTTTAAGTAAATCTGTGTAGAGTACTAAAAACTGCTCATCTTCCCTATGCTGGTCAAGTAAGACAGAGAACAAAACACCGATACTAGATTCAGAACCTATCACGTCTTGATTCCCAGATGTAGCGATTAATTCTTGCTTTAAGAACTTAACTTTATCCTCGATGGTTGTTCCTTTACCGCCATAACTATTAGCTCGATAAGGTGCTTTGGGCTTCCATTCTGGTACTTTATCAGTGGTAGCTACTTCTGATATTTGGTAACAAGTTTTAAAAAACTCAATACGCTGTGTTTCAGGCATGAGAATAACTTGAGGATCGAGAGGAAAAGTAAGATTACCAGATATGCTTTTACCTTCAGGTAGCCAAAACGCAGGGTTGTTCTCAATCTGTTGATATAGCCATTGCTCAAACACACTCGGTTGTGATTTAAACGTTTCGTATATCCATTTACCCCTATCGTCCTTTTTACCTGTACTCTTTCTTTCTTCGTATTCTTTGCCATGGATTGATAGCGTTGCTAGTCCTTTAGGCGCGCTCTCGCCCTGCATACCAAACGAATGAGAGACACCTTCAGAACCAGTGAGATTAGCAGCTAAGACATAACTATCATCCTGCTTGTAAAGCTTACCCTCGTCAAAGTAAACCTTAAACCATACCATGCGTTTATCGCCTTTAATCTTACCAAAGCTATCCTGTCCATAAGGGTCACTATATTTAATACTCACAGTCTTTCTACTCCTTGATTGCTTGTAAACATACGGTCATGTAGTCGTGAGTTATGTTTTTTGATTGAAGTTATAACCTTATTGATGCCATGCTTTTCTATCTGTAAAGTTGCATCAACTATCGCTTGTTCGATTACTAAGTCTGTCTCAGAATTAGATTCTATGGCTAAGTCTCCAGCCACGTTAATTAATGCTCGACAGATAGTAGCTGCAATGTATTTATCCATGCCTTGCTTCAAATGTTTCTAGTAAATAACCCTTGTACATCCCTAAACTAATAACCTTTATTCCAGTATCACTGTTATTGATATTTTTGATGATCGATTTTTTTGCTGGAACTTGCTGCATTACGATGTCCAGAGTATCAAACGCATGAAGGTTATACTGCTCTAATATGGCTAGATTCATGGTGAAAACATTCGTCCATACCCCTTTAGCTTCAACTAATCTGATAATGCGCCGTGGTTTAGTTGCTGAATAAATCGCAAAGTCTATACGCCACATTTTCCCTCTGGGGAAGCAAACGCATGGAGATAATAACTGGATAGGAACTTGTAAGCCTATTTGCTGTTTGGGAAAGTATTTAACTAAAGCCTCATAGACTTCCATCTCAAACATAGAATCAAAACGGATATAGCGTTCCGTAAACTCTTTAACTGAACAAGCTCTAGTCTTATAGACTTCCTGCAAGTCCCAAGCCATACAGTTTTTGTGATTATCCCAATAGCACTGTTTAGCGTTAAATTTATTCTTCATTACTATCAGTTACCAGCCTCACGTTTAATGGTACTTTTTCATTGGGATGGGTTAATACCCAAGCCTCCATAAAAAGCTCGTATATCTGATGAAAACTAAGTAACTGGAATGGCTTGATTATCTTGAACGCTAACCATTGGACTACATAACTACGGTCGTAATGAACAATAAACGTTTCCTGTTGATTGCTACCTGTAGGTGTGGTAGACATAGTTTTAGTCAACCCATTGGAGTTAAGCATCGCTGGATGTAAAGCACGGTTATATTTATTGCCACGTAAAAGCTGCCAAGATATCTTTTTTGGTTCTGGGCGAGTATTCATGAGTATTTAAGAAATAGAGCGTTTAGCCTGTGTCCTAGAGCCTGAATTTCAGGGTAGCGACCACTTGACTTTTTTAAGCTAAATCTACTATCATACTCCCCCCCCCGAATGTCTTCCGTGTAAACACCTAAATTTTTGGGAAAGCTTTTAACATTGTTTCTAAAGTTAAAAGTAAATATAAAAAATAATAAGTTTACTTTACAAAAGCTTGACGACCGCTAAAAAAAAGCGATTATATAAATAACCCTGCTCCGCTACGCTCCGAGGGGATAGACAATGGAGGGCGGGCGAATGCGGGGAGGGAATAATTATTTATATATAAGTAAGTACATTTATTTTTTATATTACAAATTTATATTATAAAAAAGATATACACATACACCTACTTACTAGTAAGCTTGTTAATTTCTTCAGTCAGTTTTCTGTCTTTAGCTTGTAGTTCATTTTCTAAGTTTTGTAACACTTCAGCTTCTAAAGGTTCGATCTGGTTCATCTGAGGTTCTAAAAGTTTTAACCTACCATACTGTTCCTTTAAGCTATCGTACTGGTGTTTTAATTCAGCATAAGCTTGTTCTCTATCTTTCAGCTGTTTAATTAGTTCCTGTGTCTGATTAGTTAGTTCCTTAGCCTCATTTAAAGAGCCTGTAGCCCTTAGTTTGACATTAGCTACCTCTAAGGACACATTATCAGCTTTAAGAGTGTTTACGGCTGTGCTAAGTAGCAATCCTCCTATACCTACGAGTAAGATGTTCTGTGAGATAGTGGATATCGGTGTAAATTGCCTCATGATTCAAACAACCTTTTTTCTTCTTCACGTCGTCTAACTAAGCCTGGTAAGCGGGTTTTACCTGCATAAACGTATCTGCTGAACCAGCTAGCGGCTACAGTGTACTGTTTTTTGTTTAGGGCTAATAACAGGCTACTTTTCCCAAAAGCACCAATCCCAAGGTTATAGGTAAAGCTTGTTAAGGCATCAAACTGATTTTGGCTAAGGGGAACACTAACTAAACGGTTTACCGCGTTAGCAAAAATAGCCACATCCTCAAAAAGAAGTTCCTCAGCTTTTTGATGAGTTATGGTATCCCCCATTTTTACCCTTTTAGTGTGACCATACCCAATGGTAGGGACACCTGCGGGGCATAAGTAAGCTCTAGACCTGAAACCCTCCCACCGTTTAATTAGGTCAATACACTTCTGAGAGGGAACTAGGCTTTGCTTAGTTGTTTCACCATTGCCAACCATCCAACCAGTGTAAGGATAACTACCAGCGGGGCGTGTAGGTAAACCTAGTAGCTGTCTGCACTCAGTATCTAAGTGATAGTCAATCAAGATGTATTCTGACTGACTGGATTTATCAAAAACGATTCTTAGGGCTTGTTCTCGCTGTCTAGAAATATCCATGGAAATTAACCTTGAAAAAGTTTTTTACCTTGCTATGAGTCGAAAAGAACTACAGGTTTAACAGTAATCCAAGCGTTGTTAATAGCATCATTAGCCGTGATAACGATACGGTCAGAATTGCGAATTACCAAAAGGGGGAATTCAACGGGTAGCTGACCTAGATTACGTCGCCATTCAAATTTTTGATTGTCATCTGGGTCAATTATCTTTATAGTGACTGAAGACTGATCGGGCTGGTCAACGTATAAAGACTTGAGCAACACTGCGGGCTGTATTCTATCTAGAGAGATGATGTAACTACCGTTCTCTGCGATCGCTCCAGTATTGAAAACGATATACTCTTCTAGGGGGGCTACTCCTGTAATTGCTTTAATAGGTAAATTGGGGTCTAATCCTACTTCTATTTTTGCTTGTTCTGTAGCTTTAGATGTTCGTTCGTAAGTTTCAATTACTTTTCCGTTAACCCCAATTAAACTGTGACTATAATCTGTGATTGGGGGAGGTGGAGTGCGATTGCTCATAATAATCCTGTAAAATAACTAGTAATGATTGCTTCTGTTTGATTGTTACCGCCACCTGATAGCTGATTTAATCTAGCTTTGATAGCGGCTAATTCTTGAAATACACGATTAAAGTCGGTTGCTAGTCCTGTTTTGATGTCTGCTAATTCATCCTCAAAGTATTGACAGCATTCCTCAACCTGTTCGCCTAATACATTTATTGCTGCTAATACTGGTTCGTTCGCTAAGGGACTATCAGGATTAAAGATAGCGTTACCAATGTTAAACAGAGTGTCTTTAACAAAGTTAGCCCTATCCCCTGAATACCTCCATACCCTAACTCCGCAATCCAAAAACCAAGGGGGTGGTTGATATACCAGCCCAAAACGTTCATAGCTAACCTCAGAAGTTTCGACTAATTGGAGTTTATTGATAAACAAGGGTGTTGGGGGAGTGTGTATTCTGCCTGTTCCTGCACCGCTCCCGCTTGGGAAATTCCAAACACGCCTTATCTCTCCTGCATATCTCCAAGTAGGTTTAATGCCGTCGGTAGTAGTAGCAAAAACCGCTATATGACTACTCTCAATATTTGAGCCTAAGTCTATCGGTGGTATCGGGATATGGCTATCTTTACCAACCCTAACAGCGTTCCGAACAATACTAGCGATTATCGTCCAATCAGAGGGTAGGTCAAAATCAATTAAATCCTGACAAGCAGACATTCTAAATAAGCCCCTGAGTATGTAAATTACTTTCGATACACTCTAAGTAACTATCAATGTTTATCTGATGTTGTTCTAACAACTGTAAGTATTCATCAAAGGTAATTTCTTGGCTTAAGAAAGACTCTTTAGCTTTTTCCGCTAAAGAATAGGACGCTAATAGATTGTCTAAGTCTTTATCATCCATATCTCTGGTATTTCTACCAGAGATAATTAAGGTCAATGGCTTATCCAGCAACATGACTAAGCTCTCTCAGGGGTAAAACTAGCGTTAAGAGTGGCATCGGCAAGTACAGGAACTAATAATTTTTTTCTTACTTCATTCTCTGACTTGTCAGCCGTTGATGCCCCAAAAGGCAATGTATAAGAATTGCCTCGTTTTTTGTCGTATCTAACTCCTGTAATTTTGCTAGTTTCTGGTGCAGTTGCACCTTCGGAAGTCTCTTTAAATAACGTCACTTTAGCGGGTCTAAATCTAGCTATAACCTTATGACTTTCGTTGTCTACAGGTACATGATTACAAAGTGCTTTAACAGCTGCGGCTGCTGCTGCATCAGCCGTTCTTTTACTGTATTTAATGATTGCCTCGCTGTCTGCTGCGCCACCAAAAAAGAAAGGTTTTACAGAAACGAATTCTAAGCTCTTTGGCTTGCTATCTGGGCTTCTAGGATAACTGAGAATCGTTTCACCGTTTTTAAATTTTTGATATCTGTCCAAAATGCTGCCCGCAGGGGCATTTCCTTTGACATCTGAATTCGGCGCAGATAACGCCTTAAGCGCATAATTTAATCTCTTGAATCTTCTTCCCATAACTATCTTTCGCTTATGCTTACTCGTGGTTACTATTGGTATGACTTAATTGTCTATCCAATGTCAATAACTTGAGTCTAGAGAATCGGACAATGGGGCGCACACTTTATTTAGTGATTTTAATGGGTCGTGGTTTAGTACCTGTTCTATCCACTAAAACGATAGGCTGCGTCATCCCTGCTATAAATAACTCAGCATAAGCGAAATAAACTGTAGCTACTGGCCGCTTTTTAGGCTTTTTTACCACATCCCCCATTACGGTCATCGTTTCTTGTATACCGTAAGTTTTCTTGTCTATGCTTTGTCTTAAATGCTCATTCCAGTCAGGTTCGCCACTATCTTGTAAGCGATACATTTTCCTGATAATAGACTTAGCCTCTGACTCACTATTAGCAGCAACTTTAAACTGATAGCCTTTACGGTTGTCCCAATATGTCCAAACTTCTCGACCCTTCCTATAACTAAAGGGGCTGCTTCCTCCAAACTCTAAAGCAATTTGATTGGCTAAAGACTTGATTCTTGATGTTGTAAAATCCTCCTCTCTCCAGCGTACGCTAACCTCACTTCTTGCGGGTCTTCTCCTGTTAAGAGAAGCTTCGTATTTATCCTCTTTAAAGTGAAGTTTTAATTGAGGGTAAATGGTGTAATTTATATGAAATTCAGTACTAGGCATCCCATATAAAGGTTCATCAAATAACCCTTTCATTTCAAACCACCATAATAACAACCTACCTATTGTCAGGATAAGAGTGTCACTATTTTTGTGAAGACATAACCGCTTGGCTAATGCCCTTGGCGCATTAATATCTAAGCTGTTTGGATCGCTTGTCCCAATGTCTTTAAAGTGTTCTCTGACTACACGATTAAAATACTTTTTACAGAAGTTCTGGAATAGCTGTGTATCATTTGGTGGTTTAGTTAAATCAATAGCCATTGATAACCCCTTTTAAATTAACTTTTATTTGACTATCAATTGTAGTTAATAAGTCAAGTATTGCCCATTTAAAAAACAAAGTTAATTGATTAGCTATTTTATTAATTTAAGGTTATAAAACTACTAAATAACTGTCTAAAAACAAGCAGCAAAAATAACTAAACTTACTTAGTATACCCTATGGTTTTACACTGCATAGAATCTGAGATAGCAATCATTGAGTATGAGAAATGGAACTTTGGCAGGATTGAGGCAATGCCCCCCTATTGGACTTATAGTACTAATCGAAAACAGACTGTTCCTCTTAGCGTTACCTCTCTTAATGGTGAACCTATTTCTGTTGAATTTGAAGAAGACAGAAGCTTTGAAACTGTACGAGCCGCAGGTACATATATTTCAGCGGGTTTTGACTCCTGCGGGGAGACGCGCTATTTTTTAGCTGTTTGTCCAAATCGAGATTTTAGTGTTACCTTGCAATATCATGTAACGGGCAGATACTGGTACACAGCACAGCCAAGCACTAATATTTATAGAGCCTATGAAACAACCCCGGCTATTTACAACATCGTCACAGGCGGCAATGCACCTGATCCGAATCCTACATATGTTGATAAAGGGCTATCCACTGGTAACGTGCTAAATAAAGTAGATCATTGCTCCTCTAATTTTGATAGCAATTCCGTTTTGAGCATAAATCACGAGGGTAATTTTTCTGACAGACGTGATGCAAGACTTAAAATTAATCTTTATAGAGACGGGCAATTAGTTCTTAGTAACCGCTATTACAGGGCTAGGGATTTTGCTCCTCCTTATATCATCACTCCTACCATTAATTATTACAATCCCTCTTCATCTCCTACTTTGGGAGTTTTAAATATAAGCAAGCTTGCTAATACTCAAGCCATAGAGGTATTACCAACCCCTGATAAGCCTCATAGCTTGGATGTCTGGAAAGTTACCCTTAATACCGATGGTACGGAAAACTACCGCTCTTTATATACCCAGATCGTTGCTCCTTCGGGTAATTCCGCACCTGCTTACACTGTGTCCTGCGGGCTAACAGACACTTGCCCCGAAAATACCTGTCAGGTTGACTGTGGTACTCATTACTGTTGCTACGGTAGCGATGGGATAGCAACACATAGCTTTTTAAAATAGGGATGAATCAATATGAGTTTAGTATGTAATGACTTAGCCACTAAAGCCGAGTTACAGCAATTAAGGAATCAGATTAATACTTTACTTGGCAATGGGACTGACGTTTTAACTGCGGGTACATTAGCTAATACACCAATAGGGGATAAGTTAGAACTTGCTACTACTGCCATACAAGATATAACTGTCACTGGTAACGATGCTACTTGGCAGTCTTTAAGTGACGGTACGAGTAAGCTAGCTAAGGTCAATGGTGAGGGTACACAATCTGAGTTAACTAACTTGGAAGACTTTAGTAAGTTAACAGGGCAGTCCGGAGGTCACTCGATGATGACAGCCAGTATCGTAACGGTATTGGCACAACACGCTGGTATGATATTCTTGACCTTAATGGGAGTGTATCAATCAGCCAAAAATATATTTGATATCTCCGATATCCATCAGAGGATATCAGAACAGGAACGAGAGATAATTTCATGGGATTACCGCTTTGGGGAGGTGATCGCCGTTTTAGATGAACACTCTGAGAGCATAGAAGCCAGTCAGTCAGCTATGGGTGATGTAGTTACCTCTATCCAGACCTTAAAAGACAATCAATCAACCCTTGAAACTAACGTTAGTAACCTATCAACAGAAGTAACCAACCAGAAAGCCACAATTGACTCTCAACAGGGGGAAATTGATTTTCTTAAGATGTATGCCGAACAAATCAGAGGTGATTTTGAAAACTTCCAGATTGATGCCTTAGAGGACATAGGCAACTTGCAAGCCGTTGTTGATACCATTCTCAGTAATATCGATAACATGACCAATCAAATGACTGACTTAAAAACTCAGTTAGAAGGTTTTGAAATCAAGATTGCCTATTTACAGGACTTAGCCACTTTTCACTATCAACGTATGCTTAATGTTGAAAGCCGATTGCTCAAAACCGAGGGTGACTTAGCTATCCTCAAGGGTGAAGTAGAGACACAGGACGAATACATAGAAACTCAACTAACGGGTGTTAACGCTAAACTCGCTAAACTCGGCAAACGAATTACTACCTACTTACCTAGTGGTTCAGGGGCTGCCGCCGCTAGTGGTGCGGCAGATGCACAGACTAAAACCTTAGAATTAGCTAAAACCTTAGCAGGTAGTGATGAAGCGATACCCACTATTACCAGGGAACATATCTATAACGGCTCAAGTACTTTTACCAACTTGTTTGACACCTTACTTTCACAGATAGACTTAGCGTCAGGAGGATTAATGAACCCAGAACAGCAAGCAGAAATGGAACAGAACATCGCTAGTTTAATCAGTCAGTTATTCCCAGGTTTAAGGAATGGTATCGCGAATGATGTAAACGCAGGTACAAGCGCATTGTTGGGTGCGTCCGTCCTTCCTGTACTGGGATTAATCAGTAATCAAACATCCCCTAGTTCGATCGCGAACGGGGTTGAGTCTGGCATCTGTCAATCCTTAAATAATCCTAGCGGTTGCCCTACTAGTCCAGGCAATCCTAATCCCATGAACGGCTTAAGGGGGCTGAGGGAACATCTTGACAGCATACTAGGGGGAATTAATGTCGGTCTTAACAGTGCGATGTTACCTTTAGTCCAGGCTACTCATGCTACAGTACATCATGCCACTTGGGGACTAGAACAGGCTCATCGATTTGCTGATACTGCTTGGCGCGCTACAGGGGGAGATAAGGTACTTAATGCGATCTCCACAGCTTTAACTATTCACAATGCAGTCATGCTATCTAATAACCTTGCTCGTACCGTTGGAGAAACAGCAACCATTACCCTTGAAGCTATGGGAATTAAAGACTCGGAGGGTGATTTTATTGACGTAAACTCAGTGATTAAAAACAAGATGAATCAGCTACTATCCTCATTCCTTGGGGCTGAGAATTACACCGCTTTAACTCAGGGATTAGCTAAGGCTAACCGCATTTACCAGACAGGAGCTAACTTGATGTACCTTACTCGCAGTCTGTTTGATTCTGCTAGAGCGATAAACGAGGTTACGGCAGAAAACACGGGCATGATAGGTAACGCTTTGAGACAGGCTGGTGTAGTGCCAGAAAACGCTTATAGGACAATGATGGAACGGGTATCCCCTCTAAACAGGAGTCAAAGAAGATTTGAAGCATTCAGACGGGGATTAGAAAGCATAGATGAAGTAACAAGCACTGTTGATGAGATATCCTCAGAAGTAATCAGTATCAGAGAGACTTATATAGACCTACAAGAAACATGGGAAGCATGGGAAGCAGAAACAGGAATAACCATAGGAGAGACCCAAGCCGAAATAGACGACCAGAAAGAAAAAGCAAACACTACAGCCGAACCTACCGATGTTGATTTTGCTAAAAAACTAGATGAGTAACTTTACTCGGTTAAGTAGGTGGGTACAGATTTTTTATAATACGCTTTTATATTATAAAAAAAAGATACCCGTCTTACTATTGCTGTTTTGATTATTTCGTTTTACCATGACGTTTAGATGTAAAAGGCAGTCCTCTCTGTAGGGCTTCTTTTTTTTGTCTGAAACCTGCGATAAAAGGCTAAGTAACTACAAGCATATCAATGGATTAACGCTAGTTAAATGCGCCTTAGAATTGCGGTATCCATATCTTATTAAAAGTACTAATCCCCCCAACCGACAAAAAAAGAAAAACCGCCTTAACCGTAAACTGTCAATGCCCTTGATTCGTAGAATTTTTACGTAGTAAAAGGCTTGACTGTTGTAGGTAGGCGATTATAATATCCTGTCCTGTGGTTGGGGGGACTGTACTGCTAACTAATCATTACAACTCTGGTAAGTCGAAATCACGTTTTACCGCTAAGTACTTGTCTAAAATCACTTTGGGGCTATTCCCAACTAAACTTGCTACGGTTGCTATGTCTACACCTTCACGGATTAATCGAGTAATAAAGCTGTGACGCAAACAATAAGGCTTAAGGTACTTTTCAAGCTTGCCCTGTGCGACCAAACCATCGATAACAGGTTTCCAGTGTCTAGCTCTGAAATTCCCTTGGTCGATATAGTTTCCCTCGAATGAAGGAAAAACCAAATTATTAGGATTGTCTATTTTAGGCGTATTAGTTATTAAAGCTTTTAGCTGTTCATTACAAGGAAAAAGCCTAACTGTACGGGTTTTAGTTCCTTTCAAAATTCCTTTAACGTATGCTTTGGAAAACTTGATTTGAACTTTACTGTTATTAACCTTAACATCTTCCCATGTTAGAGCGTGACATTCGCTTGGACGGCATCCAGCCAAAGCTAAAAACTCAACCATAGGAGCGTAATACCTCCTTTCGTATCTATCGCCATTCGTCATAAAAGTATTGCCATGAAAGCAGTCAATAATCTCTCTGACTTCATTAGGCTCAAAACATTCAGGAGTGCTTGTAACGTCTTTATGCAAATCTATTTTCTTGTAAGGATTTACAAGAATTAATTCTGCTTCTACAGCTTGATTAACACAAGGATTGAGACAAGTCCGTACTTGCATTTTGACAGTGCTATCAGCGAAGTTATCTAGCATATAAGCTATATACTCCTGTGCCTTAGATAACTCAAGCAAATACTCTGGTACGTTATTGACCCACCTGTTATCAAATTGTTTCCATAATTTATTTTGGGTGGTTACAGCTATCCTGTTTTTGTTTAGGCTCTTATATCGTTCCCATAGCTCCTTAAGGTTATATTCCTTGTTTACCTTAGCTTGCATTAATTGAAGCTTTTTAGCGTGCTTAGGACTATAACGAGCATAAGTATCATCAAAGTCCCCAAGGTCGATATCGCGGCTAATAAGTTGCGCTGCTTTAATTGCTGTAGTCCAACCTTCAGAGGACACTCTTGCTATACTAAATTCGTTCCTGTGTCCTTCAGGATAAGTGAAGCGTAAACGGTAGGACTTACCCTTGATATCTACCGTTACTCTTCCTATCTTTGCGTATTCTTGTTCCTGGGTATACATTACTTGACCTCCATGTAGGTTTCTAATGCTTGAACCAATAAAATCCAGTAACGGGTAGTTCTTCGGTCATGGCAATTTTTATACAACTCTAATGGAGTATTACTAGAGATGTATTCAATGACGTAATGAGAGCTATATCGGCAAATAGCCAAAGTAGAACCTATTTTAGTAGCAGGTAGTCCTGTTAGCTCTGTAAACCGTTGTTTTGCTTGTCTTATGTTCATTTGGGGATGTTCCTAAAATTCCCCAATTTGTCCCCAAATAGCTTGTAGTTTAGTCAGTAGAAACGCTGAAAGTAACGTAAAATCAAGGGTTCTGTGACTTCTTGCCTGCTTTGTAATCAGCCGGTCGCAAGTTCGAGTCTTGTTGCCAGCTTTTTTAATTCCGTTAATATAGTACTCTAGTAAGACAGATTGAAGTTTTCCTCAAAACTTGTCCCTTGCTGATTGCATTTACCCTTTAACTCCACTGCCAACATCAGTAGGAATAATATATCGTTGCAAAAACAGAAATAATAGTAAAATCGGTGCGATGGAAATTACCGAACCTGCTGCTACCAGTCGCCAATCAAGAGAAAAAGAACCAGCCAAGTTAGCAACTGCCAAAGGAAGAGTATAATATTCGGGACGGTCTAAAATAATTAGAGGCCAGAGAAAATCACTCCAAGAACCAATAAAAACAAAGATTGCTAGAGTAAACAAGGCAGGGCGAATGGCGGGAATCATGATATTCCACCAAATTCCTAATTCCGAACAACCATCAATCCTGGCGGCTTCTTCTAATTCCAGGGGTACTCCTTGAAACGCCTGTCGCAACAAAAAGATCCCAAATGCCGAAGCCAAATTAGGAAAAATGATTCCCAAATAAGTATTTCTCAAACCGAGATTAATCGCCAGAATATAGAGGGGAATCATCACGATTTGAAAAGGAATCATAATTGTCGCTAAAACCAAAGCAAAAATGACTTCTCTACCAGTAAACTTTAGACGTGCTAGGGGATACGCTGCCAAAGAACAAAACAACAGATTTAAACTCACAGTGGCGATCGCGACGATCGCACTATTGGTAAGATATTGTCCGAAAGGATAAGTTTGCCAAACTGTGCGAAAGTTTTCTAAAGTCGGCTGTGTGGGAAAAATTTGTGGAGGAAAACTAAATATATCTTCTGTGGGAGACTTAAAAGAAGTACCGATTAACCACAATAAAGGAAATAACATCGCTAGGGCGATCGCACATAAGAGTAGATATGTTCTTATTGTTTTGATGGTGGGATATTTATTGCTCAATTTCCTATTTCCCTGATTACTGGGCGCGAATCGCCCCTACTGATTACTGATTACTGCATTCATATATCTCCCCCATAAAGCGGCGGCTTGATAGCTACTACCTTTGGTGGGGGAGTTGTCGTCATTACCCAGCCAAATTCCGCTAACTAATTGTTGTTTGGGCAAAAAACCAACAAACCACAGATCCACACTATTATCTGTAGTTCCAGTTTTACCCGCTTCCCGTTTATCAAGATAAGCTGCCCGTGCCGTACCATTTTTAACTGCTTCTTGTAGCATATCGATTAATTTATCTGTTACTTTTTCTGGCAAAACATCGCGATAGGTTTGTTCGTCATCTTCAAATACATATATTTCCCTACAGGTATTGCGATCGCTCAGATTAGTACAATCGCCACCATCGAGAATCCGTTTGATAGCATGGGGTTTATTCCAAATTCCGCCATTAGCGATCGCGGCATACGCTCCAGTCATTTCCAATACATTTGTCTCACTTTGTCCCAACACCAAACCGGGGGCTTCTATTAAAGGAGAAGTTACCCCCAGACGTTTTGCCGTATTAATGATGCGTTTTAAGCCTACATCTTGTGCAATTCTCAAGGCGATCGCATTTTCTGACTGTGCCAAACCGCGATACATATCGATGTCACCACTACTACGTTCGCAACCACGATATTTTTGTCCTTTCCAAGTCACGGGGGCGCAGGAATATTCCGTATCGGGATCGATGCCTTGTTCTAGTGCGGCAGCATAGGCAAAAATTTTAAATGTAGAGCCTGGCTGTCTTTTGGCTTGTACTACACGATTGAATTGACTTTGGTTGTAATCAGCCCCACCTACAAGGGCGCGAATTTCCCCAATGTTATCCATAGTGACGATTGCCCCTTGAGAATACCCGAAACGATTGCCATCTTCATCGAGAGAATATTTTAATGCGGCTTCAGCTAACTCTTGTAATTGGGGATCGAAACCAGTTTCTACAATAAAGTTACCTTCGTTAGCTACGTCTCTACCCAACAGAGTTTGTAATTCATCGAGAACATAAGCATAAAAATAAGGTGCAGGAGTGCTAGAAAGAGTTTGACGAGCTTTAGGGCTGACTTCGATGCGCGATCGCCTTGCCCTGTCTGCTTCTGCCTCATCCACCATTCCTAATTGCACCATGCGATCGATAATACGGTTACGTAAGGCGACGGCGGTTGAATAATCTTTGACGGGGTTGTAAAGGTTAGGGGCAGGCAAAATGGCAACTAAACTAGCCGCTTCTGAAAGATTCAGATCGGCTGCGGATTTTTCAAAATAAAATTGAGAGGCATCTTCAAAACCATAGCTACCAATACCCAAATAAACGCGATTGAGGTAAGTTTTGAGGATTTGATTTTTGCTGTATACGGTTTCTAGCTTTAATGCTACAAGCATTTCCCTAATTTTACGTCCTGCGGTGTTTTGTCTGCCCACTTCAGGAAATAAACTACGGGCTAACTGTTGAGTAAGGGTACTTGCCCCCTGACGTAATTCTGAAGCGGTAAAATTGACTAAAATTGCCCTAGTAATCCCGATGGGATCTACTCCCAGATGCCAATAGTAACGACTATCTTCTGAGGCAATTACAGCTTCAGGTAAATAAGGGGAAAAATCAGAGAGGCTTTTTAATTCGCGGTGGGTATTTTGGGAAACTGGATTGAGGGGAGTTTCACCATCGCGTGCATATACTACTACGGGGCGAGTGGATTCTCTGGGTAAAGGATATACGGGTACTTTTAACCATTCCAAACCGATCCAAAGTATTAATAAACCAACTATACCACTCATGCCATAGAGAGAGTAGCGGATTAGATACAACCACAGTGGAGGGGGATTGTAATATTTTACCTCGATGGCGGCAGCTAATTCTGGTGGGCCGATAGTAAAACTTTCGCCGTGATAGAGAGAGAAGGTTTTGAAACGTTTTTTCCCCCTATAAATACCGTTAGTAGATTGTTCATCTTGAATAATAAAAGAACGAGGATGTTTTTTATTTCTTTTAATAGTTAAATGAGTTTGACTGACTAAAGGGTCGCGAACCTGAATGTCACAACGAGAACTACGTCCCAAAGTATAGCGATCACCCAACAAAGCATAGACTTTTTCTTCAGTAGCGTTAGCTTCTCTGATTCTTAACTCTGGTACTTGTTTGCCCGGTCTGAGGTTGAGAGCGTTAAAATTAACCTTAGACTGGATTTGTTGTACTGCCTGAGTAACAACCCTACTAATATTAGGTCGTGACTTATTATCTGGGGATGGTGGTTTAGAAGTCATTTAGGCAAAGCGCGAGGGGGCGCAAAAGATTTATAGAAATTCTAATTTTATCTATTGTAAGAAATCGGTAAATTAATATTTAACTTAATTGGCGATCGCTTATTCTTTAAACTTATTGGTTTTCTAATAACTCTTCAACTGTTAAGTCAATGTCACTAGCAATCTGTCGTAATAATCTGGGAGAAATATCTCGTCCTTTATGAAAAGGAACTGTTGTAGCCCGACTATCTTTATGACGAAATTGCTTATGTGAACCTTTTTGGCGTACTTCTACAAATCCAAGATTATTTAAGATTCGGATAACTTCTTGTGGTTTGAGAACTGGAATCTTACCCATTAATTATTTAGATTACAATTTGTTGTGTTCCTATAAACTCTGTCTCAAAAGTTAAATTTTCATCTTCCAATAGCATTTCAATAACTTCTCTTAAATTGTCTTGTAATTCAGCCAAAGTTTCTCCCTGAGAGTGTGCGCCTTTAAATCCAGGGATGTAGCCTACATAGAGATTTGTTTCCAAATCTCGCTCGACAATTGCAGTAAATGTTTTCATAAAATTTTATTTTCAATAAAACATCAATCATTTTTAAATTTAAAAATAATCGCTCATCTTAACGACTAATCTTTTTGTTGCCAACCGACTTGTTGGGGATTGAAGTTATTATCAAAGCGGGTATGATGATTATAATAAACTCTGTAAGAATATTCTGACATTAGTAAGGAAGCCCTGGCTTGAAAAGCCAGGGTCTCTTCCACTGATTGGTGTTAAATTTACGACTCAATCGGTTTCCCTGGCGACATACCCCATCAAAAGCACAATATTTACAAGCCTGGCGATCGCGATCGGGGTTAACTGGATAGTATCCTTGTTCTAAATAAGATTTAACTTGTTGGGCAAAGGCGGCTAATCTTTCGGGGTCTTTTTTGGCAAATCCCATAGCTTTGTTTTTACTTAGAGAATAGTATATTGCCTTATCTACTGGAATATCGGGATAAGTTTGCGCGATCGCATCAGTATATAATGGCAGTTGAATATCGATATTAGCTTTACCAGTTTCATCTTTAATGCCGGCAGGTATATTACTGCTGGTTTTATAATCGAGAATGGTCAATCCTGTAGCAGTGCGATCGATTCTGTCTATTTTTCCTTGTACCTGTAAGCCATACCATTGAGTATCAAATTTAGTTTCTCTGGCAAATACTTCTCTGTCTGGGGGTAAAAAATCTGCTGCGATTAAATTGAGATATAGTTGCTCTAGGTGTTCTTGTCGTTGTGCATCCCATCCTGGTAATTGAGTTAATTCTAATTCTTGTTCAGCTTGGCAAAAAGCAGCTTCTAATTGTTGTCGATTGAATTTTTCTAAGTCGCTGGCGGTTTTAACTTCTGCTAGGGATAATTCCAAACAGCGATGGTATAAATTACCTCGAAAAGTAGTGCTTAAATCTAATTCGGCTTCGGGCAATTCTTTAAGTTTTAATAAGCGAGAGGCAAACCATTTGAAGGGACATTGACCCAATTGAGTTAACTGAGAAGCACTAAAAATTTTACTGTTAGGATCGATCGCGATCCCCATGACACCATCATATTCATCTGGGGGTACGGAACTTTCTCTGTTAGTTTCTACCTGCCAAGCTTTAGTAATTTGAGACATTAAAGGGTCTTTAATCAGTTGGGAGTGATGCAAATATAACTGACGGGCAGTTTCAATACTAGCTAAAGGTAAGGGGCTGTCCCCACCCTTGGCTTCTACGCCCTGTAAAGTTGGTAAAAGACTGGGTTGCAAACCCAAACGACTGAGGTAGGGGCTAGGTAAAATAGTTTGTCTATCAAAGGATTGGGGATAAGAAAAGATAATTGACTTAGTAGCAATACCTAGCAAATTATAAAAAGTAAATGCTTCGGTTTGTGCTATTTCTACTGCGGTAGCGATCTTAAATCCCTGTTGGACTAACTGATGGCGGTCATAATAATCTAAAATTGGTTCTGGTGCGATCGCGCTGGGAAATATACCATCACCCATGCCTAACACAAAAACATATTGATATGTTGTCCCCCATAAAGAATTAGGTGTGTGTAATTCTACTCCTCCATTACCAGGCTGTGCGGGTATAGTTAATAACGCCAGGATATCTTTAATATCCTGAAATAAAACATTTCTGCTGATTTTTTCGGCGGCTGGTTTGGCTAATTCTACTAATGCGGCTTGAATTCCATAATAAGCCAGTACTTCTCTTCCCCAGACTTGACCATGCTCCAATATTTGCCACTGAGCTAAAATATCCTGTAACCGTTTCCACCAACCATCTCGGCGATCGCTTCGGGGAAAATCGAGTAAACTGAGATCGATACCTAATTTTTTCCAGTCTTGAATGCTTTGGGGATGGGTTTGTCTGGCTTGTGACCAAGTTTCTTCCCCCATCAATCTTACTAGAGGATGAAATAGTAATTTAGCGGTAGCTTCAAAAGGAAAGTTGTTTTCGATTACTTCCAGTAATAATTTTAACCATGCACCCATGGGAGTTTGTTCTACAGGAATTTCATATAAAGCTCTTAAACTAAGATGATATTCCCAGGCAACATCGATTAAAGTTGCACCATACCCTCGTTCGTTTTTTGCTACTAAAACAATGTCTTTGGCTGCTATACCCTGATCTAATAAAACTTTTACTTGAGTTAATACTCCCCGTACTTCAGCTATTTGATCTCGATAACAATGTAAAAATGTCTTGGGGGGTAATGATTGAGGTTTGAAAAAGCATTTTTGCAGCTTTTTACCTAAATTATTATCGTAGCTAGAGATTTTAGTTTTATTGTTGGAAAAAAAAACCCTCAATGACGAGTTAATAAACTGCCATTGTCCTTCTTCAAGTAACTTGATAGTCTCTCGATAACGGGTGAAAAATTTATCTGCTACCTCTCCTATTTTAGGTAAAACAATAATACTGCCATGACCTGCTACTGCATTGAGAAATGTTAATTCATCTCGATTGGGAGCAAAATAACCGTAAAATACATACGCTCTGCTATGCTGTACATTTTTTGCACCATGCCAAAATAATTCACTGCGGTCTAGACAATTGCGACTTCTTAATTTTTGTTGATAATTAATCGCCAAACTAGCTAGTTGTTGTATCCTTACTGATGGTTGTTGCTGTAATTTAATTAAATCTATTCCAGAGCGAAACAACTCTTGAATTGTACTTAAAAAAGCGGCCGCCGTACCTTTAATATCTTTAGTTTTAATTATTTCTGTAACTGCCTTTTGTAATAACCGACGACTAAGTAAAGAAGATGCCACTATCCAACCTTGTTGATTTACTGTGGTTTGAGCCAAAGTTTCTAGACTATGATGGGGTGTTTTTAAGGTTTTGGCGATCGCTTTAGTTGGTGTAATACAATGAACATGACTATCGAAATTAAGAGGAAATTCCGTAACTATATATCTGTGCATACTTGATGAAAATGCCTTGGATGATTCAGAACGCCTTATATAGTTATAAGTCAAAAACCTTGATCGCGATTTTATTAAACAATTTTTATGCTTATTGAATTAGCTCGATCTGACGAGCAAATTGCCAGATGTTTTTCTGTAATGTCTCAATTAAGAACTCACCTTAACTCCGATGGTTTTGTCTCCCAGATAAGGTATCAAATTGCTTTGAATCTTTAACAGCTAAATATAAATAAATTATTAAAATTTCATCTGCAAAAACCATAAAATAACGGCAGTAAACAACATACAAAAAATTCCCGCAACCCCCGCCAATGGCTGCTGGTACAATCCAGTTATCCAACTTTTGTCTTTTTCGTTGTAACTTATTAATTGCACTGAATCAATGCAAGATAGACCCCAAATCCAGCCACCATGAAGTCCGATTGCTAAACTCAAACTTCCTCTATCTACTAATACCGCTCCTGCTAAAACCATTCCCATTAACCATAATCCTGGTAGCTGAGGAATTGTAGTTTTTCTTTCCCAAATTAAATGTAAGAGTGCAAAAATTACACTAGATATAGCTGCTGCTAGCCAATAAGAATAATCAACTTTTAAAGTTTGGATTATATAACCACGGAATACTAATTCTTCGACAGAGCTAATTGCCAAACTCAACAGCAAAATAGGTATAATTAAGGACCACAAAACTTTAGTTTGTTCCCCGTGCCAAGTAATTAAACCAAGCAATGACTCTAAACTAAAAACAGTTGCTAACCCAACCAAACTTATAATTAATCCCCACCCTACAGAAGTGAAGTTAGATAATTGCCAAGTTAAGCCGCAAATATCTTGAAAAGACAACTTATCAGCAGAAACTTTCCACCAAATAATTATTGGGGCAAGAATATACAGAGAAGCTACTAAAATTAACTTTTGTTCGCTCTTTAAGGGTTGGGTTGGCTGCCAGTCAATTAATCGGGCTACCAATAAAGCAAGCGGCAACCAGATCACAGCCCACACCCCAAAAAAAGAAATAACTTTTAAAGAAGATGTAGAAAACATCTCGACATTGTAAATAAGAACTGTCCCCTGTTAATTGCCAAGCAATTAAAACTAGAAATTTGCTGGCAAATCCTTAATTTACTGCTGCGCCATTTTCTTCATCATCAATTTGTTTTAGGTGAATATGTTTGTAGCCCAACTTGATTTCAAACTTATCTCCTTCTTTTAATCCCATAGCTTGAGTATAGGTAGAACCAATCACAATTTGACCATTTTTATGGACGCTTACACGATAAGTAGGTTCGCGACCGCGACCATCTTTTGTTCCTTCTGGATCGAGAGGGACACCTTTAGCAGCAAGTACTGCATCGTAAAAATCGGTTAAATTAACGCGAGTTTGGTTGTCTTTTGTGGTGGTATAATACCCACATCTTTTTGCTGTTTCTCGTCTGGGTAAATGGGATAGCTCTTTTACTTTTTGAAGTAATGCTTTTCCTGTTAAAGCAACAGTCGCTGATTCACTCATATTTCTCCTAAGTTTAGTTCTATTTTTGCCAACTTGTGAATTAAACAATATTCACTATAATTGACATTATAAAAAATATACCGTTAAATCTCTCAATTGTCACAATTTTTTTTTAATAGTTCTGATTTTTTTAATAATGTAGTTACCGCAAGAATTTAATGATTTAGTAGAGAATAATTTTTTTTTTAGGTATTGTCTATCTTAAAGATTAGATGATTTTTAGTCGGAGTAAACATAAGGAATATTTAGAAGTATAAATTAAATGACGAAGTAATAGATAACAATCTTGACTTTTAGCATTTAGAGGTGGTATTTTTTCTTGACTATAAAATCAACTAGTAATTTTAGCTCCGTCAGCAAATATCGATCGCGATCGCAAACAGTAGAGAAAAAAAACCTACTAGTGAATCTAGCTATCGTATCGATTGTTAAGAGGGATGACAGATATAACTATTGATTACTGAAAATAATAATTTTATTCCCGATAAAAATTTAAGATTACATAAAGTACTATCGTTTAACCCATTTCAATAGTAGCTAAAAGGTAAAATTTTTAGTTAGGCTTGAGTTGACCTGTGATTTTTATGGAAATTTTCTACAAGTAAAGTAAAGTTGTCAGATGAATCAGAAACAGTCAAGCAATATTTCTTCTAACCCCGATCCCATCAAAGGACTCTCTCGTCATAGCAGTAAAAAAACTAGGACAAATTCTCTGCATCAATTAGCCATAGGATGGTGTTTGGTGCAAACTTTCTTAATGACTACACCTGCATTAGCACAGCAAAAACCAAAAAACGAACTCAGTTATAGCCAGTTTCTCGAACAACTCGACCGAGGTAATATTGAACGAGTCGAACTAGATGAAACTACTAATAAAGCTAGGGTAACTCTTAAAGGACAGTCAGAAAACCAATCAACTAAAGAAGTAATTTTATTTGATCGCAATCAAGATTTATATCCCAAAATACGGGCTAACAATGTAGATTTTGCTGTAAAATCTTCTATAGACCGTTCTACTACTATAGGTGTACTGTTAAACCTGATTATTATCTTTATTTTACTAGCAGGACTGATTATGATTATCCGTCGATCTGCTAATGCTTCGGGTCAGGCATTTAGTTTTGGTAAATCCAAAGCTAGATTTCAAATGGAAGCCAAAACTGGAGTACAATTTGATGATGTTGCTGGTATTGAAGAAGCCAAAGAAGAATTACAAGAAGTTGTCACTTTTCTCAAAGAACCAGAAAGATTTACTGCCATAGGAGCTAAAATTCCCAGAGGAGTATTATTAATAGGTCCTCCAGGTACTGGTAAAACTCTACTAGCAAAAGCGATCGCTGGAGAGGCAGGAGTACCATTTTTTAGTATTTCTGGCTCGGAATTCGTAGAAATGTTTGTCGGGGTCGGTGCGTCTCGCGTCCGTAACTTGTTCAAACAAGCCAAAGAAAATGCTCCCTGTTTGGTATTTATCGATGAAATCGATGCAGTGGGTCGTCAAAGGGGTGCGGGCATTGGCGGTGGTAATGACGAGCGAGAGCAAACTCTTAATCAGTTACTGACAGAAATGGATGGATTTGAAGGTAATACGGGAATTATTATTATTGCAGCCACTAACCGTCCTGATGTTTTAGATTCAGCCCTGTTGCGTCCCGGCAGATTTGATCGCCAGGTAATTGTAGACTATCCTGATTTTAAAGGTCGTCAGGGAATTTTGGAAGTCCACGCCCGTAACAAGAAAATTGACCCAGAAGTTTCCTTAGAAGCGATCGCCCGTCGGACACCTGGGTTTAGCGGTGCGGATTTAGCGAATTTGCTCAATGAAGCGGCAATTTTAACTGCTAGAAGACATAAAGAATCCATCACCATGTTAGAAGTTAATGATGCCATAGATCGCATTATCGCTGGTATGGAAGGAATTCCTTTAGTAGATAGTAAATCCAAACGTCTGATTGCCTATCATGAAGTAGGACACGCGATTGTCGCCACCCTTACTCCCAATCACGATAAGCTAGAAAAGGTGACTCTCATTCCTCGCGGACAAGCTCAGGGCTTGACTTGGTTTGCTCCTGATGAAGAACAGGGATTGATCGCACGCTCGCAAATTTTGGCAATGATTACTTCTACTTTAGGTGGACGAGCCGCAGAAGATGTCATTTTCGGCGATTCGGAAGTAACCACGGGAGCTAGTAACGATTTAGAGAAAGTCACTTCTTTTGCTCGACAAATGGTAACAAAATTTGGAATGTCCGAACTCGGTTTATTGGCTTTAGAAGGGCAAGAACAACCCGTATTTTTGGGTAATGAATCAATGCAACGAGCCGAGTATTCCGAAGCAGTAGCAGCGCGAATCGACAATCAAGTCAGAGAAATTGCTACTCACTGTTACGAACGAGCTAAAACTATCATCCGTGAAAATCGACTGGCAATTGATCGCATCGTGGATATCTTAATTGAAAAAGAAACTATTGATGGTGATGAATTTCGTGAATTACTAGCCAAGTTTTCTGTTGATCGTAAGCCGACGATTGAACTAGACAAAAAAAGTGCAGTAGTTCAGTAATTGGGACATGGGGAAAAGACTAAATTAATTAAATTAACTTCCTTGTTTTTTTGTTTCTTATTCTTCGTCGGAACTTAAAATTTTAGGTACCCGGAAAAAGTCCCCCTGTTGTTCTGGTGCGGCGGCACGCAAAGCTTCTTTATCACCAAAGGGAGCTAGCTCATCTGGACGGGTGATGTTGCTGATTTCAATCGCTCTAGTAGTAGGTGGTACATCTGTGGTATCTAACTCACTTAAACGCTCGAAATACTCCAAAATACTATTAAGTTGAGTGGTAAATTCTACTTCTTCAGCTTCAGAAATTTCTAGTCTGGCTAGATTTGCTACTCTTCTTACTTCAGTGCGATCAATAGTCATAATTATTAAACATTAAACATTTATTATTGGTTGTCAATTGGTTAATGATAGTCAGCTAACAACTAATAGTTTAAAAAAAGACATCCATTTCCGAACGTCCCGTAATTTTCAGCCAGTTTTGAGCTTCCATATAGTTATTGGGTGCAATGCGAATTGCTTGCTTCCAATATTCGGCAGCCTTATCATACAGAGCTTCTGCTGTTTCTTGCTCTCCTGCTTCTTTGGCTTTTTCCCCTTCGTAATGATAAATTACGGCAATATTATTTAACGCTTGAGGCATTCTGGGATTGAGTTCGATCGCTTGTGTATATAATTCGATCGCCTTGTCGATCTCCCCATTACTGGCATAGATCAAGCCCATATTATAGAGAATGTAACTGCGATCGTTGGGGTCTTCTTCTAAAGTTAAAGCTTCTTGATAATTTTCTAATGCCTCAGCGTATTCGCCATCTCCCTGAGCCGACATTCCATCGCGATAATAGGCAAATGCTTCTTTGGCTTTCTTATTAGTTGGCAGAGCTTTCAAGATGATATCTGCCATAACAGTAAAAGTTTTATCAATGAAATTATCGTTTCTTTGAGTGCGTGGCATAGTTATTTTTTAGAACGGTTATTTAATAATTATTTGATCCTAACGCGATCGGGGAATCGCGATCGCGTCTCTAGTTAAAAATTAACTTCGCAAGTTAAATCTCCCGATTTTTGGGAAAAACGCAGGTTTTCTTGATAGTCTACAGGACAATCAATCACTGCCGGTACGTCTTGTTCTAAGGCTTCTTTAAGAGTTGGTACTAAATCGAGAGCCGATTCTACCCGATAACCTTTCAAACCCATACTTTCGGCAAATTTCACAAAGTCAGGATTGGTAAAATCCACAAATGCCGGATGACCGAATTGATTCATTTGTTTCCATTCGATTAAACCATAACCATTGTCATTAAAAATCAGAGTTACAAAAGGAGTTTTCACCCGCAGAGCCGTTTCTAATTCCTGACAATTCATCATAAAACCGCCATCCCCAGTAACTGCTACTACTTTTCTATCAGGATGAACTAGTTTAGCAGCGATCGCTCCAGGAATAGCAATACCCATTGCAGCAAAGCCATTAGAAATAATACAAGTATTGGGGCAGTCACAATGATAGTGACGGGCCATCCACATTTTGTGCGCTCCCACATCCGAGATAGCAATATCTTCCGGCCCCATCACCTGACGCAGGTCATAAATAATCTTTTGGGGTTTAATAGGAAAACCATCATCATTGGCATACTGTTTGTAATCTTGTTTGATTTGAGTGCGTAATTTTACTGCCGAAGGCGTATCTTTACCGTGGCGATCGGCACGTTTGATGATATCGTGTAAAGAATCAGAAATATCCCCAAAGACTTCTACTAGAGGAATATAACTACTATCGATTTCGGCTCGGCTTTCATCAATATGAATAATGGGAATATTACCTTCAGGATTCCATTTTTTGGGGGAATATTCAATTAAGTCATAACCGACAGCAATCACTAAATCAGTATCGTCAAAGGCACAACTAATTAAATCTCGTTGTTGTAATCCCACCGTCCATAAAGAGAGGGGATGAGTATAGGGAATTGCCCCCTTACCCATAAAAGTATTAGCAACAGGAATATTTAACTGGGTGGCAAACTCTGTCAGAGCTTCACTAGCATGAGCGCGGATAATGCCATTACCTGCCAAAATTAGGGGGTTTTTAGCTTTAGAAATGGCTGCTGCTGCGGCATTGATACTACGATAGGAAGCATAAGTTTTTTCACGGTCATCCTTTCTCAAGGGTGAACCTTGAATTTCCATCGCTGCAATATTTTCTGGTAAATCGATATGGACGGCTCCCGGTTTTTCGGCTTGAGCAATTTTAAATGCTTTGCGAATAATCTCCGGGGTATTGCTGGGACGGACTATCTGAGCATTCCATTTGGTTACAGGGGCAAACATGGCTACCAAATCTAAATATTGATGAGATTCGATATGCATCCGATCCGTACCCACTTGTCCCGTAATTGCCACCAATGGTGCGCCATCGAGATTGGCATCTGCTACTCCAGTCATGAGGTTGGTTGCACCAGGCCCCAAGGTAGAAAGGCATACTCCAGCTTTGCCAGTCAAACGTCCGTAAACGTCTGCCATAAAAGCCGCTCCCTGTTCGTGACGGGTGGTAATGAATTTTATCGGTGAATCAACTAATGCCTCTAAGATATGTAAATTTTCTTCCCCTGGTAAACCAAAGATGTATTCTACACCTTCGCTTTCTAGACATTGGACTAATAATTCAGCCGTGTTTAACGCCCCCATAATAAACTTCCTTTGATTTTGACGTGAGTAGTTGCTAATTCTATATTCATCTTAAGCTATACTACGTGGCGGGATTTGCCAAATAATTAGAAACCATGACAACAAGGACATTGAACATTGAACGGTAAATGATCAATGATCAATGATTATGAGCGATCGCCTATTTCGGTTAATTCTCTCCCTGCAAATATAGCTTCGGGATAATGGTAATATTTAAATTCCAACAGGTTATAAAATGGGTCTTCTAAGAAAAATGTCTGATGCTGGGTTAATTTACCGACAAAACGTAATTTAGGCTGTTCGTAAAAAGTTAGTTGATGTTCCTCGGCGCGATCGGCGATCGCCTGCCAGGCTTCCAATGTGGGTAAAATCAAACCTAAATGTCTGGGATAAATGCCTTTTTGTTTTGATAGTGGCTCTTTGGTTATGTGAGCAACTAACTGAGTTCCGTAAAAATTAAAAATAACTGCTTGCTTATTTTCTCTCCCAACTTGACAACTCAATCCCACAGCATAAAATTGTTTGGCCCGTTCTATATCATTAATGGGAATGGTGAAATGAAAAATAGCTCCTTGGTTCATGGCAAATATTAAGGAATAAAATCTAGAGGCATTAACTATTAAAATAGCGAGTCTAACCAGTAAAATACCTAGAGGCATCAAAATATTAAGGAAAATAAACATATGACACAAACTGGCGTGGCAATCTGGTTTACAGGATTTAGTGGTGCTGGAAAGAGTACTATAGCAGGTGCTTTAACAGATACACTGAAGTCTCAAGGCTATCGTCTAGAAGTCTTAGATGGAGATGAAATTCGCGAAAATTTAACCAAAGATTTGGGATTTTCTAAAGAAGACCGAGATACTAATATTCGTCGCATTGGCTTTGTAGCCAAATTACTAGTTCGTAATGACACAATTGTACTAATTCCCGTAATTTCTCCCTATCGTGCCATCAGAGAAGAAATGAGACACAATATCGGTAATTTTGTTGAAGTTTTTGTCAATGCCCCTCTGTCTGTATGTGAAGAGCGAGATGTTAAAGGTTTGTATAAAAAAGCCAGAGCCGGAGAAATCAAGCAGTTTACTGGTATTGACGATCCCTACGAGCCACCTACTAATCCAGAAGTTGAGTGTCGTACCGATCTTGAAGAAGTAGCCGAAAGCGTTGATAAGATTATCAATAAATTAATTGAATTAGGTTACATTGCTTAGAGTCAATAATCTAGCTACTGCATGGTTAAAATTACTCGATTATGGGTTATTACCGAATTTGACCTTCGATAACCAAAGATATACTGAGATTAACTCGGTACTTTATCGTCAGACACAATAAGTCTGGTTGACTTCTCCCCTAGCTGAAGCAAGGGGATTCTAATAAGGAGGCTTCAGGATGCGCTAAAGCAACATCTGATCGCGTTGTCTCTTTATTAGCTGACCAAAGATTAACTCTTTGGGGACGAGTCAAAACGCCCCTAGACAGTCGGCTAAGGTCAAGTCCTAGCGTTCTGCTTACTTTTCGTATGATATTTGCAGCACCATTACAGTCTGCGTTAATGTACCACCATTTGCATCCTACTCGGTACAAACCTCGCTTCATTCTTTTCCCTG